>SVQT01000045.1 GCA_015065215.1 Oscillospiraceae bacterium
GTTGTTGATGTAGAGCTGAGGAACGGTCAGGCCGTATTCCTCAAAGCCGGGAGCAATGCTCTTTCGCAATGCCTCGGAAAGGGTCTCCAAATGCTGATCAATATCCACGATATTGATATTCAAAGACTTGATCGAGCTGGAGAGGTGGGTCTTGACCGCGGTGCTGATCATCGGGCGGAAAGAGCTCTGCAAGGATTTGGTAAAGCCCGCGCTGCGATCCTCCCAAGCGATGCCGTTCATGGTGCCAACCAGCTTGACGAGCAGCTTGCGTGCATCGCAAACAGCCAGGTTCATTTCACCAAAGGCGCCAATATCCACCGGCAGACCCATGGTGGGCTCGATAAATCTTACCTTGCTGTCGGTACCCCATTTCAGGCCCATTTGCACGGTTTTGTTGATGAAATAAACCTCACAGTGGAAAGCGGTCTTGCCGCCGGTGGGTCTGTTCAGCAATCTTTGCAGGAAGGGGATGTTCTGAGTTTCCAGAGTGTGGCGACCGGGGCCGAACAGATCCAGTGCCTGACCGTTCATCATGAACAGTGCCTCCTGAGACTCATGAACGATCAGCTGAGTCATGCTGTTAAAATCCTCACGGGGATGCTTCCATACAAAGGTGCTGTTGTCACCCTCATATTTGATGATGTCAACAATAGCCTCTTTGTTTCTTCCAAATGCCATAATAGTACCAATCCTTTCTTGCGTTGCCGCGCAATATTGTCGTTTTTAATAAAATTTTGTCAGGACAAGGTCATTATATCATTTCCTACATCAAAAATCAATATATTTGTCAGAAAAAACAAATTTCATACATTAAAATATAATAGCAATTCAGGTAAGGTATGCATTTTCGCGTGCTTTAGATTTTTTGACCGTGCTTGCGCCAAAAGAAAAAATCTCCTCTTTTGCTTTTGTGAAAGAGGAGATTTTTGATGCGCTCTATTTGTCTGTCAGCGGTTGCAAAATGCCGCGGAATATGGTATACTATGAAATGATCAAAAAAGAACGGAGAATTGGTGTGAGTTTTAAAAAGGATGTTCCGGCGGAAAATACTGCTGAAAAGCTGAGCCTTGACAGCGGCAGAAGCTCCTTTTCCGGCAAGCTTGGTTTTGTGCTGGCGGCGGCAGGCTCCGCGGTTGGCCTTGGCAATATATGGCGCTTTCCCTATCTGGCGGCAAAGTACGGCGGCGGTATCTTTTTGTTGGTTTATATACTGCTCTCGGTTACTTTCGGTTTTTCCTTGATGATAGCCGAGATTGCCATCGGGCGCAAAACCGGGCAAAGTCCTATCGGCGCCTTTAAAGCGCTGGATAAGCGGTTTACTTTTATCGGTGTGCTTGGTGCTATTGTGCCGATGCTGATCCTGCCCTATTATTCGGTTATTGGCGGCTGGGTTACCAAATATGCCTTTGGCTTTATGACCGGTCATATGGCAGAAATGGCGGATGCAGCCTACTTTGACACCTATGTTTCTGAAGTGTGGGAGCCGATCGGTTGGTTTGCCCTGTTTATAGGTGTTACAGCGCTGATCGTGCTATTTGGCGTGCAGAAGGGCATTGAAAAGGTCAGCAAGGTGTTGATGCCGGTCTTGCTGGTGCTGATGGTCTTTATCATCGTCTATGCCTTTTGTACAACGGAAAATGTATGGGAGGGCGTGGTTTATTATCTCAAGCCCGATTTTTCCAAATTCACCTATATGACGGTGGTTGCCGCCATGGGGCAGCTCTTCTATTCTATGTCGCTGGCAATGGGCATTATGATTACCTTTGGCTCCTATATGAAAAAGGAGATCAGTATTGAGAAGTCTGCCCATCAGATCGAGATTTTTGATACCGGCATCGCGTTTCTTGCCGGCTTGATGATTGTACCCGCCTGTGTAGCTTATGATCCCACAAAACTGACCAAGGGCCCCGGGTTGATGTTTGGTGTTCTGCCCAAGGTTTTTGAAAACATGTTTGGTGGCGCGTTTATTGGTACTGCCTTCTTTTTAATGGTGCTGCTGGCGGCGCTGACCTCCGCGATCTCGCTGATGGAAACCGTTGTTTCCACCATTCAGGATAAATGGAAGCTGGATCGCAAATTCTCCTGCCTGATTGTATTGGGTATTAGTCTTGTTCTCGGATTGCTTTCCTGCCTTGGCTATAGCGTTTTTGATCCCCGGCTTTTCTTTGGCAAGTTCTCGGTTCTGGATATGTTTGATTTTCTGACCAATAGTGTGATGATGCCGATCATTGCTCTGCTGACCTGCATTTTCATTTCCTTTATTATAAAGCCTCAGACAGTGATCGAGGAAATTTCCGCTTCTGGCAAGTTTCGGCAAAAAAGCTTGTTTACCGTGATGATCCGATATGTGGCGCCGGTTTGCCTTTTGGCAATTCTGGTATTCGCCATTCTGGAGCAAGTAGGCGTCATTATCGTATAGTTCAGCCATCGCCTTTTCGCGCGGCGAGAGCTGTGAAAATAACAAAAGAGACACGATCGTTGATCGTGTCTCTTTTGTTATTCTTCGGTAAATGCGACCTCGGCATCCAGTTTGGCGCTTTCTGCCGCCAGACGGACCTCATAGCGGTGGCCGTTGGCGTTTTGCAGGGTGAGGGTTTCTGCTTGGTTTACGGTAAAGTCGGCAAGGTGCGCACCGTCGCAAAGCAGCAGAATACGCAGGTTACCTGCATACAGTGTGGTAGAGATCGTTACTGTCAGCGAATTGCTTTGAGCCAGATAGCTGTTAAAGGCGTAAACCCCGCTTAACTTTTTGACACGGAGCGTTTGTTTACCGTTCACATGCGAAGAAAGCGACCCCACCGAGGAGTAACTGGCTGTTTTGCTCAGTAGCTCTTCCTCGGTTAGCGCGCAAAGTGAGGTATCCGCGCCGTTGGTATCCTCAATGTGTCTGCCGCAGGCTGTGAATAAAAGCGGGAACAGAAGCAATGCGCACAGGATAAGGCAAAGTGCTTTTGTTTTCATTGGGCTTCTCCTTATATGATTTTTGACGATGTCCTAACAAGAAACGCCCCCAGCGGGGGCGTTTCTTGTTGGTGTCACGCTGCCTTATTGGTCAGCACAAAATTCTCTTGCAGGTCAAAGGCAATCATTTCAGCCGTTGCGGGCATGACACTCTTAAAGGCTTCAAAGGCGGCTTCTCTCGCATCCTCGCCGTAGCAGATGATCAGCTGCGCGCCGGGGTGCTTGCTACCGTCCTCATAGGTGACCTCTGTTTTGATCAGTTGGATGTAGTATTCATCGTCAGCCAAGGAGTTGTAAAGATCCTTATCGGTGCGAGCGGTATTGCCGATCAGGATTTCATAATCGCACCAGTAACGGGAATCCTTGTAATATTCCAGCTCGTAGCCGGTCTCGCGCGAGATGTACGCGGAAAGATCTTTGGCAAAATTCTTGCCCTCGTCAGACGACTTGGGGTAGATCAAGCCGAAGCTGTTGATACCAACACCCATCAAAGAGGCCTGGCTGTAAGAATAGGTACCAACATAGTTGACCTCGGTCTGGGCATTCATGACAAGACTTTGGTATTCTTTGTTTCTCACGGCAAAACGGTCACCCTGCTCGGCAATAATATCATTCATAAACTTGGTAATGGCAGTCAGGGTACCGGCTTCGCCGCCTCCGGCAACAACCAGCTTTTCGCCGTGCATGCTGATGGTATAATCTTTACTGCGCATGCCTTTGACGGCCTCAGCGCTCTCGGGGCGGTTGGTGGCGCCGATCAGAATTTCTTTGGCACTTACAACATCCAAGGGCTCGTTTTCCAGATCGCTGAAGCATTCTCTGATGATCACGTCTGCGCCAATATTCGACTTGATCGACTCGGCGACCTCGGTTACAGCAGCCAAAATGGCGTCACTTGCCTTGTAGTCACGGACAATGACGTACTCGGTAACGCCTTCGTCAATGATGAGATAGCTGACATCCTCTTCTTCAGCTTCTTCCCATTCTTCCTCGTTGGGATCATCTGTGTTATTACAAGCGATCAAGGCGGTCAGACACATCAAAAGTGCCAGGCAGAGTGCAAGAATACGGGTGAATTTCATCGTTTTTCTCCTTTTTTGCGTTTGAATTTGAAAAACAGGCTTGGTTAATTGGTTAACTTAGGGGCGGCACTGGTAAAGGAAATATCGGTATAAATGGGGTTGTGATCAGAGGAAAGGTGAGCGTACAGATCCGACAGAATGCCAACTCGATTGATTTTGACCATCGAGGAAGACGCGCTACTCACATAGATGTGGTCGATGGCGCTTCGCTGATCGCCGGTTGAATAAACGGGCGCTTCGTAAATGCCCAATTTCTCGTTAAAGGTGGCGTAGCCGTGATGGGTAGAGGTGGTTAGCTTGGTGGTTGCCAGGCTGTTGACGTTGCTAAAGCTGTTTCCCACAGCCTCCATGATTGAAAGGGCGGTATTGGCACGATTGAGCGCGGTGTTGTAATCGCCGCCCACAAAAATCGGAATGGCAGACTGTATGTTATTTGCCGTAGCAAAGGTTGCCGCCTGCTCGGTAAGATGCTCGCGAAGCGCCATGATCTGGATCCTGCGTGCGGTTTCGTGTATGTCGCCGCCCTGCCACCACAAATGAGTGGAGCCCACCAGCAGCACTTGACCGGTTGCCCTGACCCGGAAGATGCCCCAGGTCACGCCCTTGGAATTATCCGCGACGGTGCTTTTGAGCGTTGAGGCGGAGAAATTGCCGCGCAGGTCCGGATATTCCTCATAGGTTAGGGAGTTGAAGCCGAAATAGCCGCTTGCCAGCAGCTCAACGGTACTTTTGCGGTAGAAGAGCGCGGTGTAGGTTTGATAATTCTTACCGGTAGAGACCGCGACGGCGCTGTATTCGTTGGCGATCATCTGATCTAACCCGGCGTTATAGCTGTTTGGTGAAAATTCCTGTGTTCCCAAAATGTCGGGCATGTAGGTAAGATAAAGCTCAGCGAGCTGTTGGCTGGCTTCCTTCACCGGAGTGGGCCCGTTATCGGTGGTGGGGTAACCATGAATGTTGCTGAACATGATGCGCAGGTCGCCGTTGGCTTGCAGGGTGGCGGTAGCGTTTTCGGCGCCGTCTCCCGAGCAAGAGAAGCTATTATCCATTTGCAACGTCTCGTTGCGAGGATTGAACACCTCGTTTTGTAACGCCCTTTGCGCCGCCTCGTGGCCCAGCATGGACGCGGCCGAGATCTTCATGGTCTTGCCGCTGACGGTGATGGTGTAGGCGTGCTCGCTTGACACAGGTTCGCCGCAAAGCGTTGAGCCGATCAGGATTTGCCCCTCGGTAGGGCAGGTTTCACCATCGGTCAGGATGGCGGGATAAAAGCCGGTGGTAGAGCAGATCTGCTCACGGAGCAGTACCGCGGTGCGGAACTCCGAGACGCTGGGAGACTTGGGAATGACGATGCTGAAATTTGACAAGGGTTCACCGCCGATGGTCATGCCCTCTATCCGGTATTCGGCAACAGCGATATAATTGTTTTTGCCGCGAACCGTCAGCTTCTCGCCATCCTTGATCTCGGGGAGTACTTCTTCGATGAAGTAGGCAACGGCTTCGTCGGTTGCTTCCTCATTGAGGCCGCCGATTCTATAGTAGTCGCCATCAACGCCAACGAAAAAGTCTTTTATGCGTAACGCCGCAATGGGAGAAAGGCTGTCCTCTACTTGCACGTTACCCACCAGAATGGTGCCTTTTTCCAGCTCGCCGGAAGAGGTGGCGTCAACGTCTGTGCCCGTCTGCTCTTCAATGGCATTGGTCAAATCACGAAGCGTCTCGGTAGAGACAGTGGATTTATCATAAACAATGGTGCAATTGCCGTCTTGGATGATGGTCAACTTTTTGTTACCGCCACAGGAAACGAAGAGTGGCAACAGCATAAGGCCGACCAAAAAAAGCGCCAGAAACCGTTTCATAAAGTGTCTCCTTTGCTGCTATTATGCGCTATGTATGCGCAAAGACGCATATTAGTATAAATATTATAGCAAAAGCGAAAGCCGTTGTAAAGGGGTTTTGATAAAATCGGCATTTTGGCAGAAAGTGAGTGCGGACAATTGGGGATTTTGCCAAAAACACAGGCAAAAAACAGGCAGACGCATTGCATTTTTGCTTTTGATATGCTATACTGATGGCAATTAGTTTTTGGCGGCGGTGTCCGCATAGAAAGAGAATTGCGATATGAAGATTTTGGCATTGGGTGATGTGGTGGGGGAACAAACCCTGCGCTATCTTGCTGAAAAGCTGGCTGAACAGCGCCGCCTGCTTGGCGCAGATTTGGTGATTGCCAACGGTGAGAATGTATGCGACATCAAGGGCATTTCCCCTGCGGCGGCGGAATATCTGATCGGACATGGGGTGGATATTCTGACCTCGGGCAACCATGTGTTTGACCGTCGGGACATCTATGATTATTTGGATACCAGCAAGCATTTGCTTCGCCCTTTGAATTATCCTGCCGAATGTCCGGGAGAGGGGAGTTGCGTTGTCACCTCGGCAGACGGCTGGAAGGTGTTGGTGCTGAATGTATCGGGCACGGCTTTTATGGAGTCGCTGAACAATCCCTTTGCTTCGGTCGAACGTGCTTTGGATGCCGCCAGAGGGAAATATGATGTGGCGGTGTTAGATATTCACGCCGAGGCCACCTCTGAAAAGCTGGCGCTTGCCCGCTATTTTGATGGGAGAATCGGGGTGATCTTCGGTACGCACACCCATGTGCAGACCGCTGACGAGCAGATTCTGCCAAACGGTGCCGGCTATATTACCGATCTGGGTATGACCGGCCCCATCGACGGCATTCTTGGGGTGCGTGCCGAGGAGATCGTTTTCAAAAGCCGCACCCACCTGCCCCGCCGCTTTTCGGTGGCAAGCGGAGAGATCAAAGCCCATGGCGCGCTCTTTGACGTGGATGCCGTTACGGGCAGGACGAAGAGTGTAAAACGCATCGTTTTTTAACACCGTTCGGGTGCTTTTGCGCAAAAAGAGGCGCGTTACGTCGTTGCTCCTCAAAAGCGGATCGGCGTAGGTCACTACGCCTTCACCTTGCTTTTTGCGGTGCGCCTTGTTCCGCTTGCTTTTTGCGCAAAAGCCGGTTTGTTTTCAAGCGACGCGTTACGTCGTTGCTCCTCAAAAGCGGATCGGCGTAGGTCACTACGCCTTCACCTTGCTTTTTGCGGTGCGCCTTGTTCCGCTTGCTTTTTGCGAAAAGCCGGTTTGTTTTCAAGTGACGCGTTACATCAATGCTCCTCGAAAGCGGCTGTGCGGCAATGTTCCACCCAAATAACCTCTTAAAAGGATGAAGATATGAGCAAAATAAAATTGAACGGCGGTGCTTTGCTGGCACCGTTGCCGCCGGTGATGGTTAGCTGCGGCAGCGGGGAAGCCGCCAATATTCTGACGATAGCCTGGACCGGCATCCTCAATACCGTTCCGCCCAAAACCTATATTGCCGTGCGCCCCCGCCGTCATTCTCACGCCCTGATCAAAGAGAGCGGCGAATTCGTTTTGAACCTGACCCCTGCCTCGCTGGCGCGGGCGGCGGATTACTGCGGCATGTACACCGGTGCCAAGGTCAACAAATGGGAGAAATGCCACCTCACGCCGGTGGCGGTAGAAGAGGTTTCGGTGCCTTTGATTGCCGAATGCCCTTTGTCGCTTTGCTGCAAGGTCACCGAAATTCGCTCAGAGGGAACGCATGACATCTTCTTTGCCGATATTGTCGGTGTTTATGCCGAGGAGGGGTTAATGGATGAGCGGGGAAAGCTCCACTTAGAGCGTGCCGATCTTTGCGCTTATGCGCACGGGGAGTATTTTGCCCTTGGCAAGCGGCTGGGTGCCTTTGGCTTTTCGGCCGCCAAAAAGAAAAAGAGCAGCTCTGTAAACCAGAAAAAGAGGCGGTAACGGTATACGAAAATCACATTTTAGGCAGCAGTTACGGTATCGCGAAGACGAATGCCCTTTACCCCTCGGCGGTGCTCACCCCGGGGGATGAGCACCATACTGACTTGCGCATACAGCCATAGAAAAACCGCACCGTTGGGGCATTCATAATGTGCCCCAACGGTGCGGTTTTTCTTAATAAAAGGTCGCCACGGGCTGCTTTGGCTCGGAGGTGAGCGCCACGTCGGTGGCGTAAAGTACGGGGCCGGCGGAGCCGTAGAGCTTGTGCTCCTCGATGCGGATCTTGGCGGTGACAACGATCCATTCGCCGGTTTTTAAAGCGATGTCCTTATCAAAGTTACAAACAAGCCCACTAAAGGCAATGTCGTCGGCACAGCAGGTCATGACATGCCGCCCGATCACCAAGGCTTTTTTGCCAAGCTGGCGGTCTCTTGCCACCATTCCTTTGAATTTCACCGTTTTGCCGCTCCAGTTGGGCATTTCTTCGGCCAGATCACGGTAAAAAAGGGCATAGTCCTCATCGGCGACGGTGACGAGGGGGGCGTTCACGTCAAACGGGAGCGGATCCTCGATCTCGTCATACTCCAATTCGCCATCGGCGGTTTCATAGGCGATGGTCGCACGGCGGCTGACCGCGCGCACCAATTTATGCAGCTCTTCTTTGTCGGCGTGCTCGCCGCGGTTGAAGATCACCGTTTCGGCACCCTGCAATTTGTCAAAAACAAGAGAGCGCATATTGGCGTTGTATTGCAGAATGGTAGAGGCGTCTGCCACCATCAGATGCTGGAACACATACCAATCCTCGGGCAGTGCCTGGTAAAGCTTTTCGATCGGCCACATGCCGTTATACTCAATCATTACCCGATCCACCGCATGGTGAGCGGTGTAGTCGTACAGCAGCTTAAGGGTCAGATCCTCGGGGCGGTCGATCACCATCTGACGAACATTTTTGCCCCAGAAGCGGGAGGGGTCGTATTCCTCTATGCCTTCCTCACACAAGATCAGTAAAATCTTGCAACCATCATTGAATTCCTGATCCTCCAGAATTTCCTGGATCATTTTGGTTTTGCCCGCCTCTAAAAAGCCGGTAAAGAGATAGACGGGATATTGCGGTTTCTTTGCCATGGCGCGCTCCTTATCTCAGCTCCACGCCAAAGAGGGTGGAAAGGGCGGCAACATCCAGTTCTGAGCCGATCACGCAAAGGCGGCCGATGATGCCTGCCTTGCCATAGCGGATGTCAGGCTCACCGGGTACGTAATCGAAGTGGATCCATTGACCGTCCTTGCCGGCCACAATACCTTTGGCACGCAGGACCATGCCATATTTGGTGTCGGTGACAAGGGCTTCCAGCGCGGCGGTCAGCTCGGCTACGTCAAACTGCTTGGTGGTTTCAGCACCGCAGCTGATAAACACCTCGTCCGCGTGATGATGGTGATGCCCGTGCTCGTGACAGCCGCAATCGCAATGCTCGCCGTGCTCATGATGATGCTCGTGATGGTCATGGTCGTGATGGCACTCGTCATGATGGTGCCCGTGCTCGTGACAGCCGCAATCGCAATGCTCGCCGTGCTCATGATGATGCTCGTGATGGTCATGGTCGTGATGACATTCGTCATGATGGTGCTCGTGCTCGTGACAGCCGCAATCCTCGCTGTGCTCATGGTGGTGTCCGTGGTGGCCATGCTCATGATGATGCTCCTCATGCTCATGGTCATGATGATGTCCGTGGTGATGGCCGCAGACAGGACAGGATTCCTTGGCGGTTAGCTTTTCCATCTCGGCGGCCAGGGTATCGGTTCGCTCGATTGCGGCCAGCAGCTGTTCGCCGGAAAGCTCGTTCCAATCGGTAGTTACAATCACTGCCTTTTCGTTGTGCTCACGAAGGAGCTTGACCGCGGCAGCGATCTTTTCCGCAGAGAGCTTGCCGGTGTGGGAGAGCACGATGGTGCCGGCGCTTTCCACCTGATCGTTGAAGAACTCGCCAAAGTTTTTCATATACATTTTGCATTTTGCCGCGTCGACCACGGTAACAAAAGAAGAAAGCGTTAGCTTATCGGTGCCAACCTTTTCCACCGCGTGGATCACGTCAGAAAGCTTGCCCACGCCCGAGGGCTCGATGAGAATGCGGTCGGGGCTATATTCCTCCAGCACCCGCAACAGGGCCCGGCCGAAGTCGCCTACCAGCGAGCAACAAATGCAGCCGGAATTCATTTCGGTGATGTTGATGCCGGCCTCCTGCAAAAAGCCGCCATCTATACCGATCTCGCCAAATTCGTTTTCGATCAGCACCAGCTTTTCGCCGTGATAGGCTTCGGCGATCAGTTTTTTGATCAGTGTGGTTTTGCCGGCACCAAGAAAGCCGGAGAAAATATCAATTTTGGTCATTGTTACGCACTTCCTTATTAAAAATTCGCTTTGATGTAAAAGGTCTGAGCACTCTCAAACGCTTCACGGCACAGGTCGTCAAAGGGGAGCTTGCGCTCCTGCTCCTCTACCTTTTCCAGCACGGGTCTGGTTTTGGGGTGCCTGGGGGTAAAGACGGTACAGCAATCCTCAAAGGGGAGAATCGAGGTTTCAAAGGTGTCGATGCGGCGGGCGATCTGCACGATCTCCTCTTTATCCATGCCGATCACGGGACGGAAAACCGGATATTTGGCAATGGCGTTGGTCACGTTCAGGGCGTGCATGGTTTGCGATGCCACCTGGCCCAGACTCTCACCGGTGATCAGCGCTTGACAGCCCTGCTTTTCGGCAATCATATTGGCCAGCTGCATCATATAGCGGCGAAGCAGTAAGGTGAAATACTCTTCATCGCAGTTGCGAACCAATTCCTCTTGGATTTTGGTGAGCGAAATCACGTGAACCATAATGCTGCCCGACCATCTGGCGACCAGGCCGGCAAGGTCCAGCACCTTTTGCCTTGCCTGCTCACTGGTGTAGGGAATTGACTCAAAATAGACCGCCTCCAGCCGCACGCCGCGCTTGGCCATCATCCAGCCGGCAACAGGAGAGTCGATGCCGCCGGAAAGCAGCAACAGCCCCTTGCCGTTGGTGCCCACGGGCAAGCCGCCCGCGCCCAGCGCTTGGCCCGCGTGGATATAGGCGGCGCGCTCACGCACCTCCACACGTACTGTCACATCGGGGTTGTGGACGTCCACGCGCAGGCGGGGCATGGCGGAAAGAATGGCACCGCCCACCTCGCGGGAGATCTCGGGGGAGGAGAGGGGAAAGGTCTTGTCCGACCGCTTGGCCTCCACCTTGAAGGTGCGCTTACCCTCCAGAAAGGCGGGAATGTAGGACTTGGCAATGGCCATGATGTCCTCCATGTTTTTTTCGGCAACCGCGGCACGGCTGACACCGGCAATGCCAAACAGGCGCTTTGCCGCCTCAAACATGCCGTCCAGGTCGGCGAAATCGTCCTGCGGCTCAATGGTCATGGTGCTTTGCACGTTGGTGATGCTGAATTTGCCGAAATTTTGGGCGCGGTAGCGCATTTCTTTGACCAGGGTGTCTTCAAAATACTTGCGGTTGGCACCCTTTAACACAATCTCGCCGTATTTACACAGAATAATTTCTTTCATATCAATTTTCCTCGTTTTCGGGATCGGCTTCGCCGTCAAGGATCATTTCGGCGTTCAACAAGGGGAGCAACAACTCCTTTGCTTTTTCCTCGTCCTGCGGCAAAATGAAAATATCTGAGCCGAAGGTTTGAAAGCCGGCCACCAAACGGACGACGCCACCGGCGCCGCGCTCCTTTTTGAGAAAGGGAATTTTTCCCTCGGTGAGCAGCTCCTCCGCAATGGAAAGAGATACCGGGTCATGAAAGGTTTCCAGCAAAATCAGATCCTCAACCTTTGCGGGCTTATCCAATCCAAAAAAATGATCCATGAGAGGGGCTCCTTTCGATGATAAACTCATAATACATTATTATACCACAAAATTTTGGAAAACACAAGACAAAAAAACGCGATCAGCTTTTTCCAATCAGCTTTTTCGGGCGGGACACAAATGAATAAGGGGACTGATTCATTCGATGCGGAATTTGTGATCACGGCACCGCAGGCGTACAACGGTACGTCAAGTGCCGAGCGTGCAACAAAAATACACATAAAAACCAAATTCGACAGAATTTCTACCTAAAAGCCGCTTTACCATCACTTTTTTGATGGCAAAGCGGCTTCTTACTATTGTTTTTCGTGTGTTTTTTTGTTCGGCGCTCATGTAAAGCCCCTCAGGGCATTTAACGGCGTTATTTGCCTTCCACCATATCGCGCAGGCGCTTGATCGAGGCGGCGGCACGGGAAAGAAACTCATGGGGGTCCATATCCCTGTAGCGGTCGTCACCGCAACCGACCTCGAGCATCAGGGTACCGTCAAAGTCGCAGCTCCGGAAATGCTCTGCCACGCGGTCAAAGTTGACGTTGCCGTCAAAGGGGAGCCAGTGTTGGTCGTTGCCGCGGCCGCCGTCGTTGTCATGAATATGGGTACAGACCAGCTTTTTGTGGAAAAGAGGCATGAATTCAAAGTCGGGGGTGTAGCAATTTTCGTGACCCGTATCCCAACAAAACGCCACATGTGGCTCGTTTTCATAGCGCTCCATAAAGTAGGCGAAATTGCCAAGCTTGCGCAGATTTTCAAAGGCGAGGATCACATTTTTCTTGGCGGCGTGCTCCACAATGGCGTCATAGCGCTTGTGCCCAAGGGGCGTCAGATCAGGGGGTGTGAAGCCGGAGGAGAGATGGATGACGGTGATCGGTACCTGCATGATCGCGCACATGTCAATGGCATGTAGCAGTTCTTTGTGCATATTGGCGCCATCCTCGTTATCCAGCCACATGTCGTTGATGTGGTGAAAGGGGGAATGGATGGTATCCCAGCTGATGCCGTATTTGGCAAACAGCGACGCGTAGCTTTGGGCGGTCTCCATAGAGGGAACGCCGGTAAAGACCGCGTCAAACCCCAATTCCTTGATGGTTTTGACATACTCTTGCGCGGGCATTTTGGTGGCTAACATATTGATGCCGATCTTTCTCATTGTAGCATACCTCCTTGCAAAAAAGGTGTTTTCTTCATTATAGCAGGTCTTGGAGGTAATTGCAATACTTTTGGCGCTTTTCGACATTTTTTGGCATATACTTGCAGTGGAAAAAATATCCTGTGATTAAGTCAACGCAAACAGGCAAAAATAGGAATAACACATATCTGTAGGAGGGAATCGAAGTTGAACGGTGTCAAGCGAGGAGATATTTATTATGCGGATCTCAGCCCCGTCGTGGGCTCTGAGCAGGGCGGTATGCGTCCGGTTTTGATTATACAAAATGACGTGGGAAATCGTTACAGCCCCACGGTGATCGCCGCCGCTATTACCTCTCGTATGGGAAAAACCAAGCTACCTACTCACATTGATGTATATGCGGAGCGTGCGGGGCTTTCGAAAAACTCGGTGGTGCTGCTCGAGCAGTTACGCACCTTGGATAAGCGTCGCTTGCGGGAACGGATGGGGCATCTGGACGAAGAGGTGATGCAGGAAATTGATACCGCCATTGCGGTGAGCCTGGGGTTGCTTCCCCACAGCGCAGTGCGAGCGCACAAGGAAACAATGGTGCCTGTAGCGGCACCGGCGGCTGTGGCGACGCCCACGGCGGTATCTGTTGAGGATCGCCCCCCCGAGACCATCGGCTAAAGGGACTGACGTATTTAGCGCAGAAGGCGTGTTTTTTTCTCTTGGCGTACCAAGTGTGCCTACAGAGCAAAGAAAGCGCCTTCTGTATCTGAATGCGGTAGCCCCTTTTTCTGTGCAAAAGTATGATTTGTGTCTGTTTGGAGAGGTGATTTCTGTATTTTTTGGGGAATTTTTCCGAACCTCTTGATTTTCTGCGCGTTTTTATGTAAAATAGTAAATGACAAAATTTCATTTGTAAAGGAGAAAAGAAAATGGCTCTTGTCACAACCAAAGAAATGTTCAAAAAAGCTTACGAAGGTCACTATGCCATCGGCGCTTTTAACATCAACAACATGGAGATCATTCAGGCGATCACCGAGGCAGCCGCGGAGGCAAAGTCCCCCGTTGTTTTGCAGGTTTCCGCTGGCGCGCGCAAGTACGCAAAGCATGAGTACCTGATGGCTCTTGCCAAGGCTGCTGTTGCGGATAGCGGCATTGATCTCGCCCTTCACCTGGACCACGGCGCGGATTTTGAAATCTGCAAGTCCTGCATTGACGGTGGCTTCACCTCGGTTATGATCGACGGCTCCCACCACAGCTATGAGGATAACGTTGCTCTGACCAAGAAGGTTGTTGAGTACGCGCACGCCCGCGGCGTTGTTGTTGAGGGTGAGCTGGGCGTTCTGGCAGGCGTTGAGGATGACGTTGTTGCCGAGCATTCCTCCTACACCCGCCCCGAGGAGGTTGAGGATTTTGTCACCCGCACCGGTGTTGACTCTCTCGCGATCTCGATCGGTACCTCCCACGGCGCTTACAAGTTCACCGCGAAGCAGTGCACCCGCAACGCTGACGGCATTCTGGTTCCTCCCCCTCTTCGCTTTGACATTCTCGAGGAGATTGAGAAGAGAATTCCCGGCTTCCCGATCGTTCTCCACGGCGCGTCCTCTGTGCCCCAGGAGTACGTTAAGGAGATCAACGAGCTGGGTGGCCAGCTGCCCGACGCAGTGGGCATTCCCGAGGAGCAGCTCCGCCGTGCTGCCTCTATGGCTGTCTGCAAGATCAACATCGACTCCGACATCCGTCTGGCTATGACCGCAGGTATTCGCCGCACTTTGACCGGCAATCCTGCTGAGTTTGATCCTCGCGGCTACCTGAAGGTTGCCCGTGACGAGGTCAAGAAGATGGTTATGCACAAGATCGTCAACGTTCTGGGCTCCAACGGTACTCTTTGATCGGCATATTCAGCGCGGAACAAAACATCTGAAGATGTTTTTAGGCACGCCTTTAAGGCTTGAAGTAGGTTTCTACATCGGCGTTTAAAGGCGTGCCTTCTGCATCTGCCTCTGCCGATCAGGGACAGTGCAGCCAAAGATATTTTACGCGCATATACAAAGAAGCAGGGAAACGGTATGAGATATACGGAAAAATACAACGTTCGTTGGCACGACACCGATGCCAACAGAAAGGTGCGCCCCTCCGGTGTGCTGATGTTCATGCAGGAAACCGCCAATCGCCAGTTTGAGGCAGCGGGTCGCCCGCTTGACCGCATTCGTGATGAGGAGGGAGTCGGCTTTATTCTTTCCCGCATTGCCATCGAGATGATGGCCCCCATCCACGCCTATGAAGATATTACCGTTGCGACTTTTACTTGCGAAAGTAAGGGCTTTACCTTTCCCCGTGGCTTTGAAGTGAAAAGGGGAGAGACAGTGGTGGCACGTGCCATGTCGCAATGGGCGCTGGTGCGTGTGGCCGATAAAGCGCTGGTGAGAGCCGTCGATTTCCCTATGTCCTTTGGCAACGAGCCGGAGCTGGCCTTGGAAATGCCTTTGCGTTTTCGATTGCCCAAGGACCTCTTTTGGGAAACGGTAGGATACCGCAACATTGTTTTTTCGGATATTGACTATAACATGCATATGAACAATACCAAATATCCGGATATGCTATGCGATTTTTTGCCGGATCCGGCCCATACAGGGTGATTGGTGTTTCGCTTTCCTATTGCAAAGAGGCCGCCTATGGTGATCGGCTTACCGTAGAGCGTGCCGCTGCCGATAACGGCATTTATTACATTCGCACCCGCAAAGGGGAGGAAACCTGTCTTGAGGCGATGGTAAAAACAGAAAAGATCTGAAAAAGGAGAAAAGTAATGACAAACGCGGATATGTTGCAAGGGCTGATCGACCGTTATCCGACCCTGACCCCCTTGCGTTCCGAGCTGGAAAAATTGACAGATGCTATTTGTAACACGTACCGTTCTGGGGGTAAATTGCTGATTGCCGGCAATGGCGGCTCTGCCGCGGATGCCGAGCATATCGTGGGCGAGCTGATGAAGGGCTTTTGCCGCCGCAGACCCTTGAACGCCGAACAGAAAGCGGCGCTTGCCGCCGCCGATCCTGTGCGCGGCACCCATCTTGGCGAGGTTCTGCAACAGGGGCTACCGGCTATTGCTTTGACCGGTCACGCCGCTCTTTCTACCGCTTTTGCAAACGACTGTGATCCCAATGCTGTTTTTGCTCAGCAGGTTTGGGGTTATGGCAGTGAGGGGGATATTCTGATTGTGATCTCCACCTCGGGCAATGCGGAAAATCTTTTGCTTGCCGCTACCGCTGCCCACGCAAAAGGGATGAAGGTGGCGCTGCTCACCGGCGAAAATGGCGGAAAGCTGGCAAACGTGTGCGATTTTGTGCTTCGCGCGCCTGCCAAGGAGACCTATCAGGTGCAGGAATACCACCTGCCCATCTACCACACGCTTTGCCTTGTGGTGGAGAACACCTTTTTTCCGAAATGATTTATCCTTATCAACGGGTTATGATCATTGGCTCCCCCGGTAGCGGCAAAAGCACTTTTGCCAGAGCGTTGCATCGGTTGACCGATTTGCCGCTGATTTATCTGGATAGACTGTTTTGGAGAGCCGATAAGACGACCCTTTCCAGAGAAGAATTTGTTTCTGAGCTGCAACGGGTGCTTTCGGGTGAGCGCTGGATCATAGACGGCAATTATTCCTTCACCATGGAGCTGCGCTTACAGCGCGCCGATCAGGTGATCTTTTTGGATTATCCCGCGGATATTTGTCTGGACGGTATCAGAAAACGCCGCAATCAGCCCCGTGAAGATATGCCTTGGATCGAAACCGAGGAGGATCCGGCGTTTATGGATTTCGTGCGGAATTTTACCCAGGATCGACGCCCCAAAATACTGGCGCTTTTGGCCAAGTATCCCGATACGGCGGTTACCGCTTTTCATACGCGTGATGAGGCGGATGCCTATTTGCAAAAATGGGTGGACGGCCAAAAATAAAGGGGGCGTCACAACTTCTGCATCTAATGACGCAGTCCCGTTTATTTTTCGTACAGTCGCAGAAAAAGGGGGAGTGATCGCGGAGCGCTTGCGGTCAGTGTCACGCCGCCCACAGTCCCTTGGGGGGCGAGCGAGCTTTCTTTCGAAAGTCGACGGCGTAGCTCTCTGGCGGTGCCGGCGGCACCGTCAAAAAGAGGGACGTTTCCCAAAACGCGCCGCAGGGCGGCACGGGCGAAAGGAAAGTGGGTACACCCCAGAACTACCGCGTCCGGTGCTGCTGGGAGCGGCGCCAGCAGTGTGCGCAAATAAGCATCCATCTCAGGGGAATCGGCCAGTCCCGCTTCAACCAAGCGCACAATGCCGGGGGCGGAAAGTGCCATGACGGTAGCGTTTTTTTCGCATTTTTTTCGTAAAAGGGCAAATTTTTCCTCCCGTAAAGTAGCGGCGGTTGCCAGTACCAAAATGCGGGGGTTCTTACTGACCGACAGAGCGGGGAGCAGTGCCGGCTCCATGCCGATGATGGGGATGTGCGGATAGCGCTGTCGCAGGGAGGCTGAGATCGGAAGAGC
>SVQT01000046.1 GCA_015065215.1 Oscillospiraceae bacterium
TATGATAAAACTCCCCCGCATGGTCCCCCAGCTGCACAACGTCTCCCAGCTCCGCTTCCGCCTGTGTCGCCTCTCGCCCAAAGGGACCGATTCCACCGTTGGCGGCGGCAAAAGCGGGCGCGCCGGTAAAAAAATCCCAAAAATATTCCACACCGGTAAAGGCGGGGGCTCTGTCATTGACAGAACGGTAATACCACCCAAAATCCGGTGTAAAATTCATCACACAGCATCCCGCCAAAACACATTGGGATACGAAATTGGTACAGTCCCCGCCAATACCGGTAAAATTATAAAAAAGCGGATTGCGGTCTCTTGCCCAGCGCGCGGCGTAGGCCACCGCCTGCTCCCGTTGATAGGGCTTGATTGCGAGCATATTTCATCACCTCTCTGTCAGTTTATGCCCAAACCGAAAAAGAGTACCTTTGGCGGCGCGTTCGCAACATTGAAAAGAGCCGACACAGAAAAATCTGTATCGACTCTTTTATAGGAACTATTCTTATAACTTTTGGCCGCTCATTTTCGATAAATCAAGCAGCGGGAACACTGCTGATATACTGATCAATATTGGGCAAGCCGCTCAAGCGATCAATCAAGCGATTTGTGATTGTTTCCACCGTCAGATTGGGATCAGCCAACTCCTCGGCGGTAAATTCCTCTGCCAGGCTCGTTGCGAGAAGCTGAGTCGCTTCAGCGGGCAGTTCAATTTGATGCGCGGACAGCGCTTCGCTCATGTTTTGGGTCAAGGTATCGGTGTTGATCTTGCCTTCGGCATCGACCGCCTCCTTCAAAACATTCGAAACATCGTTCATCAGCTCACCATGGGTTTCCAGGTATTCCGCAGGGTCGCCCAACTGACGCACCAAAAGACGCATAGCCGCGTTCGAAATGGCATCGTTCACCGCATTCATGCGAGGATTGGCACCAATGAGCGCTTTCGCCTCGGGCAAAAAACCGGAGGAGACCAGATAAGCGATCAGATCTTGCGTATCCTCGGTAGTACCGATTTGCGCCAATACCTGATGCTCGATCAACAGATCAATCAGATCGGCAAAAAATTCCAAATCTTTTGCAAACTGATCCGCGTCGGTGAGGGCAAGCACCTCTAAAAGGCCGTCAAAAATAATCTCTATGCTCTCCTCACCAACTGTCGGTTTTGCTATTCCCATAAAGAGATCGCCCTCTAACCAAGCGTCAGCAAAGCTACTGATGGCATGACTGGCAAGACCGGAAAGCAGAACCGATCGATCTACGTTGGCAACCATTTCATGAATGCTTTGTGATTCGCTCTCTCCGTATTCCGCCACCGGCTTTTCAGCCAATCGAATGCCGTCATTGGCGGTGCCGACCACCGCGAACCACTCGTTTTCCAACCGCACCTTTTCCCCATTCCATTTAGCGCTGGAAAGGCCGGAGAAAAGACTGTCACCCAACATATTGTAGACTTGCGCCGCCACCGGCGCCTTTGCGGCCGGGGCCAGATACTGCTCGTTATACTCCTCCAGATCCATATCTCCCATACGGGCCGTCAACGCATCCGCCTCGGTAATGGTACGGCTAAAAAGCTGCGTATAGCCCATCACTGGCGTTACAAAAACCAAAAGTCCCACTATGCCGATTACAAAACCAATCCCCGCGCCGCCAAGCATACGCGCAACAGCATTTTTGGGGTTTTTGATTTTGATCAGCTTGCTCAAAATCAAAAAAATAATCCAAGTAAGGGGCTTGAGGATCACATAGCAAAGCAAAAACAGAACAGGTCCAATCAGCATCTGAGAGATGACCCCTACCGTGCTGATCACCTCGGCGTTATTTTGCAAAAAGGCGGTCATATCCGGATTGGAGGCAACCGCTTCTTGCAGCACGGCGACCAAATTTTCCCCAAGGGCACCGGAAAGGCCTTTGGCCAAGAAGAAGGAGGCCACCGCTGCCAATATCACAAAGCCCAACCGCAGCAATCCTTTGTTAAGCCCCCTCAAAAGGCCTACCAAAATATTAATTACCAAAATGAGTACCGCAGCGATCATGATGATGTACTGCAATGCATTCATCTCCTTTTACATTATAGTGTCTTACAATTTTATTATAGACGGTTTTTCCTGTTTTGTCAATAATGAACAGCTATCAAAGAAGGACGGTTTTTCCCTCTTTGGCAGAGCGATAGATTGCCTCAATAATAGCAAGGCTCTTCATCCCCTCCAGAGGCATGATCTCCGGATCCCGGTTCTCTTTCACGGCAAGTATCATATCCTCCACCACATGGCGGTGACCGTAAAGCTTTTCCGGCGCGCTTTCCGCCGCACGGCGGTTGCCGCCGGAAAAGCGCTCCAGCATAGTCTCCTCCTCTTCGTCCTCATCCATATCCTCTACAGGCTCACTCATCTTCCACAGCTTTAAGCGATCGGCATCCGCCTCGATGCTGCCGGCAGTGCCGTAAAGGCCGATTTCAGTAGAAACCCCCGGATAGGCACAGGTCGTGCTGACAAAGGTGCCAAGAGCGCCGTTTTTAAAGGCAATATGGCTAACCGTCACATCCTCAGTCTCGATTTGGTGGTTGGCAATCTTCATCGAAGAGGTCACAGATGCCACATCACCCATCAGCCATTGCATCAGATCCACCGTATGGGAGGCCTGGTTGATCAGCGAACCGCCACCGTCCATTGCCCAGGTGCCTCTCCACCCACCGCGGTCATAATAGCGCTGCTCCCGGAACCACTTCACCGCAAAGGTGCCCAGAAAAAGCTCACCCAACCGCCCGCTGTCGATCGCCTGCCGAATGGGGTACATATTCAAATTATACCGATTTTGCAAAACAACGCCGCAACGCTTACCGGTACGCACTCTTGCCTCCTCGATGCGCATCGCGCGCTCGCAAGTGATGTCCAGCGGCTTTTCTACCAGCACATGCTTGCCCGCTTCCATGGCGCGTACCGCATACTCGGCATGCAAGGCGCTGGGCAAGCAGATGCTGACGATCTCTACCCGCGGATCAGCGAACAGCTCCTCGGCATCGGTATACAGGGTTGCCTGCGGATACAGCACCGCCATTTTTTGCAGCAACGCTTCATCCTTATCGCAAAGGGCGACCAAACAAGCATTTTCGCTTTTGGCAACCGCCTCGGCATGTGCCTTGCCAATGCCAAGACCCAGCACCGCGTATCCGATTTTTTTCTCGTTTTTCATGACATGTTTCCTCGTTTATTTTAATTTTCGCGCAGCGGCCATCGCCGCCATCTCTTCACAGACAAGGGCAAAGGGGATCCCGTCCTTTGCGGCCGCCAGCGGAAAAAGGCTGGTTTCAGTCATCCCCGGCAAAGTGTTTGCTTCCAAAAAACAGGGGCGACCGTCGGCATCCTCTTTGAAATCAATTCTGGCATAGTCACGCAGTCCCAAGGCCCGAAAAGCAACCATCGCAAGGCAGGCAAGGCGATTGCTTTCCCCCAAAGAAAGCGGGGCGGGACAGATCTCTTCAGCAGCGCCGGCCTTATATTTATGGGCATAATCATATAGGCCGCCCTGTGGGCGAATCTCTACCGCGGGCAGGCAACGTCCCCCGAAAACACCGACGGTAAACTCCCGGCCGGGGAGATACTCCTCGCAAAAAATCCCCCGGAACGGGGTGAGCTTTTGCCATTCTTCAGCAGTTCTGACGAAGGCAAACCCCAAGCTTGAGCCACCGTCAGTCGGTTTGGCAATAAACGGTAAAGACAAGGGTAAGGCACTCTTTTTACTTCCGGGAAAGGCTGCTTTCGCGACCGGAACCCCAAAGGCAGCAACTGCCGCTTTCGCGCGAGGCTTATCCATGGCCAACGAGGCACCATCGTGGTCAGAACCGGTATAATGGCGAATCCCATTCTCCTCCAGCTCCCGTTGCAAATAACCATTTTCTCCCGTGCCACCGTGCAAAGCCAAGAAAACCGCGTCAGCCTCCCGACATTTACGCAGAAGCGCCGAGGAAATCTCTCCCTGCCAATCAGTCAATGAAACGCTGGCTCCCCGCTCGCACAACGCTGTTGCCACACGCGCGCCGGAAAGCAACGATACTTCCCGTTCCGGGCTGTTGCCGCCATAAAGCACTTCTATTTTCAAAGGCACACCCCCTTTTGGCCCATCGTCAGGCCCATACATCAAAAGGGTATGCCAAAGGTGTATTTTCGGTTATTTTTTCAATAGGACAACTCGGTCATTACCACCAAAATCCCTGAAAACGGTATGAGAAAAACCGTATTTTTCAGCAAGCGAGCCCAACGCCGATGCTTGATCATAGCCTATTTCAAACAGAAAAAATCCACCCGGAGCGAGCAGCACTTGCCACTGATTCAATATAGCGCGATAGAAATCCAATCCGTCCTCGCCCCCCATAAGAGCCGCCTTTGGCTCAAATTGTACCTCTTTTTGCAGCGTAGGAACAATGTGGTTGCAAATATAGGGGGGATTGGAAAGAATGGCATCAAATGCGCCGCGGGGAAGATCACGGGGGGGCGCCTTCAGCACATCGGCCAGATAACAGGTCAAGCGATCCGAAACACCATTGCGTTCCCCGTTCCTTTTGGCGATCGCCAAGGTTTTTTCAAACAGATCTACCGCCACGCCTACCGTATCGCCCCGCTCACAAAGGGTAGAGATTGCCACGCAACCGCTACCGGTGCACAGATCCAAAAATCTGCTGTTTGGGGGTAAGCGTTTGATTGCCTGCTCTACCAAAAGCTCGGTATCTGACCGGGGGATCAAGCAATCCTCGTTCACCTCATAGGTCTGACGGTAAAAATCCCATTCCCCCAGGAGATACTGTAGCGGAAAGCCCTCGCAACGCCGTTTAACAGCATCCGTCAACGACTTGCCGCTAAGGCACCCGGTTAATTGCGTTGCTTCAAAATAAGCGTTCTCCACACCCGCCGACAGCAGTGCTTCTTTTACTTGCGTTAACGTCACCGCTTCACCTCAATTTCTTGCAACAAATTTGTAAAAATGTAAAAATTTCTATTGCTTTTTTCAAAAAATATGGTAAAATAAATTTATAAGGCACCCATTGGGTGACTAAAAACAAGGGAGGTTACTCTAATGGAAGAAAAAAAGACCAACTACGGTAAAATCGTTGCCATCACGCTTGCTGTTGTTACAGCCGCCAGCGCCATTGCGTATGTGATTTATCGTTTGTGCCGTAATTTCTTCTCTTTCTGCGATTCCTATCGTGAAGATGAGATCGAGGACACGGATTTCGATTTCGACGAAATCGATGAAGAGGAACTGGACGACAATTTCCTGATCCTGGATGAAGACGAGGTCGCGGTAGAAGAAGCCGCTGCTCCCGCAGCCGAAGAAGCTACCGAGGCTTAATCGTTTGATAAGAAAACCGCACGCACAAAGCGTGCGGTTTTCTTTTTTATGCTCAGGTTCGGTCAAAAGCACCTGCCAGTCCAAAATCAGACTTATTGGCCTTGTTTTGAGGCAAGGAAGGCCTGATACTCTTCCGCGATGAATTTTTCAAAAGCAGGCTCTACCAAAATCATACCCGCGGTATTCAGATGGCTGATGTCGCCATCGTTTTGGCAGTATTGAGAGCGGAAGGAGTATTCGTCCATATGCACGCCGGTAACCGCCTCGTCGGTAGCGTCAAAGCAAGGCAGACCGTGCCGCTCAAAAACAGCCAGCATCGCATCCGCGTATTGCTGCTGCTTTTCACCGTTGATCTGATTGGTTTCCTCATGCTTCCAGCAAGTGATGCCGATGATCAAAGCATTGGGATATTTCGCTTTTAACTGCGCGATACAACTGTTCACCGCGCCGCAAAAGGTGACAGTCCCGCTATCGGTGGGGTCGCCTACCAGAATGCTGCCGGAACAAAAATCGTTGCGGCCGCCCTCCAAAAGTACAATATCGGGGGAACCGTCGCTCATTTGTGAAATGCGGTTGCACATGGGCATATATCCCCCAGTTGCCACCGAGCTGCCACCAATACCCCAGTTTGAGAAATTCATGCCGTATTTCTGAGCCATCAGATTGGGCCAAACATACGCCTTGCCATTGCTGCTACCGCCAAAATAGCTGTCGCCCATAGCGTACAGGGTGATCCCCTCCAACTCACTGTACCATGAGGTATCCTTGGCCGTTTTTAAAAATTTACCTACCGCAATATCCTTAAGAACATTACTTTTGGAGGAAATCAAGGTCCCCTCCTCAAAGGTCTGCTCCATATAAACCTTGGCAAATTCCATTTTTCGGGTGTTCTTTTTGGTTTGACCTGAAGCGTAGCAAAGGCGAATTTTTTCATTCGGATAGGAACTGATATAGGTATAAGTGGCATATTCTCCCCGGCGAATTTCGGTGATTTCGCCGGAGCGGCCGTCAAGGCCGGTGTAGTTGTCACCGGGATGGTCAATGACCCACTCGCCATTTTCCTCTACCCAATGCGAAAGCACAAATACCTTTTCGTCAGCGTATTCGCCGCCATCAATGGCATCCTCGCCGTTATTGTCGGTAAAGGTTACACAGGTGCCCGGTTTGGGGATGGTAATAATATCCGAATAGGAATACCCCTCCTCACCGTCCAAAAGGGCAAGCGGAGACTCCTCATGCAGATCCGAGGAAACCATGCCCATATGCCATTTCACCGAGATCTGATTTTCCTCCAGATCCTCACTGCAACCGCTCATGGCGGGGATCGCTAATATCAACGCCAGCAATAATCCCCCCAAACGGGAGAAGAAACTTTTATTTTTCATCGTTCTTCCTCACTTGCCACAAAAGTAACTTTTGTAAAAAATTCTTTTTTATCCCGCATCATCTCCAACGCCTCGTTGCAACGGTCCAGGGTGTAGCGATGGGTGATCAGCGGTTCAAAAACCATATCTCCCGTTGCCATGGCGGCGGCAACCGCCTTCCAATCATTGACCCGATCGTTATACGAGGAATTCCAGGTGCCGCACATGGTAATCTCACGGCGCAAAATCTCGGAATAAACACCCCGTTCGATGGTCATATCACCAAAGGGATTGCCCATCAACACCAATCGGCCATTGGGCGCCAAAGCCTTGACCGCGCTATTAAGGGCCGCGGAAGCGCCTGTGCCCTCCAGAGCGCATTGACACAGACCGTCACGCTCCATATCATAAGCCTCAAAACCCAGTTCACGAGCAAACGCCAACTTTTCCGGGCTGATGTCCACCACACGAACAAGCCCCGCGCCCGCTTTTTTCGCCCATTGAGCAGCCAAAAGGCCGATGGGACCGGCACCAAAGATGACGACCGCATCCCCCAAAGCAATCTGTAAGCGGCGCACTGCCGCACGTGCCACAGCGGCGGGCTCCATCAGTGATGCCGTGGCATAAGAGATATTATCCTCCAAAAGCACGAGATTTCGCTTATCCACAGCAAGATATTCGGCGAAAGCACCGTCACGACGCGAACCATAATAATCATAGTCGACGCATTTTACATATTCTCCCACCTGACACGCTGCGCATTTACGGCAGGGCAACAGCGGAAAGACCGCTGCCTTGCGACCAAGCAAAGCGGGATCGTCGCTCTCTACAATTTTACCGGCAAACTCATGGCCCGGCACGGTAGGAAAATGATAGGTACCCTTGCTAAAAACACGGGGAATGTCAGAACCGCACACACCTGCGGCCATGATCTTTAACAGAACCTCTCCCTTGCCAGCAACCGGACGGGGTAGATCCTCATATCGCAAATCTCCGATAGCGTGCAACACTGCCGCCTTCATGGTCTCAGACATTTTTAGCTCCTCCTTCGCAAAGGCCAAATTTTACACATTCATTATACACCATTTTCCTTTCTTTGTAAATAGTAAACGCCAAAAACATCACCGCGCCATCGGTAGCAATCATGACCACCACTTCAAGCGGTGGTTTATGCACCCTAAATGCTACAAAAAATCTCCGGCATCCATAGGATGCCGGAGATTTTGGCATTATACCAAGCTTTCTACGATTTGTGCAAGCTTTGTATCCAAAGATTTCTTATAGGCGCCGAAGGTGGATGCCCAAGAAGCGCCGTTAACAGCGGTTCTGGAGGGCAGCTCACTCATGTATGCCATATCGTTTGCGAAGATACGGCCAAGGTCAAATACCACAGAGCTACGAATGATTTCGAACATATCGGTCTCGTACTGGGTATCAGCGTACTTCAGCTGCATGTTAACTTCGAATACCTCAGGGGTTACCAAACGGTAAGTTTCGGATGCCCAGCACTCAAGAACAGCGGACATCTGGAGCAGGGTCTCGGTACGGTCGCCACGAACTTTCAAATCCTCAAAGATACCGTAGAGAGTGAAGGGGTTACCCATGCAGGTGTAGTAGTTCGCCTGCTTGGTATCGTACTTCGGAACAGGCAATACACCGTAATCCCAGCTTACGTCAAGTTTCTTAACGCCGTGAGCACGCATTGCGGTAAACATGGTCTTGCCGTTATTCCAAGAATGACTCCACTGACCGGAATCGCCGTTGGCATCGGCCCAGCAATAATCATTTTTGAACCATTCACCCAATTTGGTAACCAGTTTAACGGTCTTGAAAGAGCCGTAGTCGGGGGAAACCTTCAACACCACGGTGGGGTCGTCTACGTGTTCAATGAGACGCAGGTTCGAACCGGTATAGAAAGAGTCGATCTGATAAGCGGTAGAAGCAAAGCCGAATTGGTCTTTGTAGTCCTTAACGCCCTTGTTGTCACCGGTATCCTGGCCAGTGCCCTGACCATTCGCGCCACGGGTCAGATTGATCAGCTCATCAATGGTCCAGGTGCCCTTGTAAGCCATGTCGTACACCATACGGGAAGCGGGAGAAACAATCTCCTTGCCCTTCTCGTCAACGTCAGCAACATAGCCTCTTGTCTTAGCTGCTTCGTTCCAGTAAGAGTCAAGCAGGTTCTTGTTGAAGTAGATAACCTGCATCAAGTAAAGCACGTTGGGAGAGATGTCACCGGAAATGAAGTACATCGACTTGTCAATCGACACGGTTTCGATGACATTGTCAGGCCACCAAGGCTTCTCCAAATTGATGTAGGACTCACCATTGTTAATGGTTTTCAGGTCAATCAAATGCCCCTGGATCGCAAGCATACCCTCGGTACGAGAGTAGGAAGCGATGATGTCGAAGTCATGGGTGTTCATTCCATTGACACGGTCTACCAAAGCTACGAATCCCTTCATGTGCTTAACGTCACCCTGTTCGGTGGTGAACTTCAGCTCCACGTTCAAACGGCGCTCGATTTCGCCGTTACGGTCATAAAGAGCGTTGTTGACGTTGTCACTGGTGATCTGCTCGATCTCGAACTCAGGGTTCTCGCAGTTCCAGCCCAAAACACTGACCACGTCGTTCTTGTAGTTCAACTCGGGCAGGTCGTCGCCTTCGCGGCCGTATTCGTCTTCTACCTGCTCAGAGCCCTGAGGGCCGTCATCAGTGTCGTCACAAGCGACAACAAGCGTGACCAGCATCAGGCAAGCAAGAAGAAGCGCGAGCAGTCTGGCAAAATTCTTCATGTTTGTGTGCGTTCCTTTAAGGAACATCCTCCTTCTGTTATTTTGGGGAGAGTGTGCGAGTCGCAATCGAAAGCAAAGGCGGCCGTCTCTTCCCCTGTGGAGATCAGGGTACAGACAACCGTATTCACATCCCATCGCAACGGCGAGCCTGGCAGTTTTAACAGCCCTGTCCATGGGTCGCCCATTCACGCTATACATTTTAACAAAAAAACTTTGCCTTGTCAACTCGGTTTTTCCATTATTAACAAATTTGCAAAAATTATTCACATTTTTTCCTGCCTTCTTGAAATTTGTGTTTGAGCAAGCGCACGGCCTTTTAAAAATGTTCAAAAAAAAGAAACATTTAGAAGAAAAATCCGCTCCAAACCCGCTTGTGGTTGACTTGAAATGCAGAACGGAATATGCTATAATAAAGAATAGTAACCAATCTTTCAAGGGGGAATTTTTCATGGCTTTTACAAAACTGGTGCCCGAAGAAATAGAAAATGTTTTTCGTCTTGTGGGCAAAGATTGGATGTTGATCACAGCGGCGGGCAAAGGGGCAAGCGGCAAAGAAACCGTTAACACCATGACCGCCAGTTGGGGCGGCATGGGCGTGCTTTGGAACAAGCCGGTTGCCTTTTGTTTTATTCGCCCTCAGCGCTACACCTATACGCTCACCGAGCAAAGCGAGCGATTTTCGCTCTCCTTTTTTACCGAAGCATATCGCCCCGCTCTACGCCTTTGCGGTAGCAAAAGCGGGAGGGATACCGACAAATTCTCCGAAACCGGCCTGACCCCCGCCTTTGAGGACGGCGTACCCTATATTAAGGAGGCCAGACTTTGCCTACTGTGCCGTAAGCTGTACGCGCAGGATTTGGAAAAGACGTGCTTTGTGGATCCTGCACTTTTGGCAAATTACAAAGACGGCGATTTCCACCGTATGTATGTGGTGGAGATCGAAAAGGCGTTTTTGCAAGAATAATTATATAAAGGAAGAAAAATGAACAAGATTTTTGAAGAAGTGAAAGCATTGTGCCAAGCCGCGGGTGCCGCCGCCCCCGCATTGGCACTGACAGACAGCGAAACGCGCAACCGTATTCTGCTACAAATGGCAGACACGCTCCTTGGCGAGCAAACCAAAATTCTTGCCGCCAACGCGCAGGATCTGAAAAGCGCGGAGAAAAATGGCGTTCCGGCCGTGATGTTTGACCGTCTGCGCCTGACCCCGGAGCGAATTGCCGCCATCGCCGACGCCATTCGGGCCTTAACAAAATTGCCCGACCCGCTTTGCGGCCAAAAGACCTTCACACGTCCCACGGGCATTACGGTTACCGAAAAAAAAGTGCCCCTTGGTGTTGTGGCTATCATTTATGAGGCTCGCCCCAATGTTACTGCCGACGCGGCGGCACTCTGCGTCAAATCCGGCAATGCTGTAGTCCTGCGCGGCGGTAAGGAAGCGATTGAGAGCAACCGTGCCCTGGTGACAGCGCTAAAGCAAGCGTTGATAGCTGAGGGCTTGGATCCCAACGCCATCGGTCTCATAGAGAGCACCGACAGAGAAAGCGCCAATGCCCTGATGCAAATGCGCGGCCTTGTAGACGTGCTGATTCCCCGCGGCGGCAAGGGGCTTATTCGCAGCTGCGTGGACAATGCCAAGGTACCGGTGATCGAGACCGGTGCCGGCAACTGCCATGTTTATATCGACAAAGCCGCCGACCTTGATATGGCACTCGCGGTAACGGTAAACGCCAAATGCCAACGTCCCTCGGTCTGCAACGCCGCCGAGACCCTGCTTTTGCACCGCGATATTGCGGCCGAATTTCTCCCCCGCTTCTATGCCGCCACCAGAGAGTGGCGCTTGGAGCTGCACGGCGACGAGGCTACCCGCGCCATCCTGCCGGAAGCGCTCCCCGCCACCGAAGAGGACTACGCCACCGAGTACAACGACTATATCATGGCGGTCAAGGTGCTGGAAAGTGTAGAGGAGGCAGTCGCCCATATTGCCCGCTATACCACAAAGCACAGTGAGTGCATCATCACCGCCGACCGGGAGGCCGCCGACTATTTTCTTGGTATGGTGGACGCCGCCGCTGTTTATCATAACGCCTCCACCCGCTTCACCGACGGGGGCGAGTTCGGCCTTGGCGCCGAGATCGGCATTTCTACCCAAAAGCTCCACGCGAGAGGCCCCATGGGTCTCACGGCCCTGACCACCGTCAAATATGTGGTCACAGGCAACGGCGCGGTGAGAAAATAACAAAAAGGGAACGAAGCATGCTTCGTTCCCTTTTTGTTTATTCATACGCACTGATCCGATACAGCACCGCTCACCCGTCTGCGCCAGTGATCTCATCGCACAAACACGCAAAGCGTCATCTGTAATAAACGTAATATACAATAATGGTACGTACTTTTCCGTCATGCTCCAGATCCGGCGCGGTGATGACCACACCATCCTTGGATAACAGCTCAGAGGCCTCCATATCCGCGATCTTGCAGCGCATCAGCACATCAAAGGAGGCGTAGACCAGCAGCTCGTCATCCCGGATATTCAGGCTGCCGGAGCGGCCGATGACCTCGTCCACGTTGTTGATACGCTCGGTCACGTATTTGACGTGATGACCGCAGATGCGCTGTGCCATCTCATAGCGATAGCGCTTGCTATTTGGATTTTTGCTTTGTGTCCATTTTTTGAAAAATTTAAACATCAAAGAATCCTCCAGATCTTCACTTCATCCGGCAAAACGCTGGCTTGTTTGGCAGTTTTTTTGCCAGAAAGCAGCTCTTTTGCAAGGGCAGGCAAGGCAACCGTCATCAGCTTGTCGCCCCGGTTGGCCGCAATGATCAAATGTCCTTTATGATTTTTGCGTTCATACACAACGCTGTGCTTGCCTTCTTGCAAAATGGCGAAATCACCCTCGGCCAGCACCGGATTTTCAAGGCGGATCCGCCCCAGCTTGCGATAAAAAGCCAGAAGAGTGTTATCCTCCCTTCCCCACGGAAAAGGTCTGCGGCAAAAAGGATCGTGATACCCCTCCAGCCCCGCTTCGTCGCCGTAAAAAACAGAAGGAACACCAAAAACGGTAAACTGGATGGCGGCGGCCATTTGCAACCGCTTAACCGCCAGCTTTTTTTCCGCCGGGGTAAGTCTTATCTCGCGCAATTCCGCGTTGGCGCGGCGTCCGTCATCGGGCGCGCCGCCGAGCACGGTCAGGATGCGTTCGGTATCATGGGTGGAGAGCAAATTCATCAACGAATGCGAGACGCAGGGGGGATAGGAGCCCCATATCTCACGAAGCACACGGCAAAGCGCGGCGGCATCTCGCTCTCGCACGAAAGAGATCACACCGTTTCGCACCGGGTAATTCATCACGCTATGTAGCTGTCTGCCACGGAAATAGCGGCGGCGCTTGCCGTAGGCGATCTTGTCGGCGGCATTTTCCCAAACCTCACCAATCACCAGGCCCTGCCCATCAGTCTCCTCTGCCACACGAAGGCAGAGCTCATCCAAAAAGGCCTCTGGCACCTCGTCCACCACGTCCAATCGCCATCCGGCAACACCCATGCGGGTATATTTCTCGATAATCCCCCCCTTGCCCACAAAATAGTGGTGGGTTGCGGGGTTGGCCAGCTTTAGCTTGGGTAGGATCTTAACGCCCCACCAACACTCATAGCTATCCGGGAATTGCTTGAAATAATACCAATCGGCATAGGGCGATTTTCGGGACTGATACGCGCCCACGGTATCGTAATGTCCCTCCATATTGAAATAGCGGCTATCGCTGCCTGTATGGTTGAAAACGCCGTCAAGGATCACCCCCATATCCCGCTTCTTGCAAGCGGCAAGCAGGGCTTTGAGCGCCTCTTCTCCGCCAAACTGAGGGTCTACCGTCTCATAGTCGCCGGTGTCATATTTGTGGTTAGAGGCCGCCTTGAAAATAGGGCTTAAATAAAGCACACCGACACCAAGCGATTGCAGATAATCCAGCTTTTCGATGATCCCCCACAGGGTACCGCCAAAAAACTCATTGTTTTTTACCGGCGCGCCGGGATAAGCGCCGAATTGCTCGATCTCCTCATCCCAGTGCTCATGGTAGACCGCATCCGGGCGGCGTTCCCCTTTGCCGGGTGCAAAACGGTCTACAAAAATATGGTACATGGTGCGTCCGCGAAACCAAGCGGGGGTATTCTGCGCCGGCTCAGTTACCAGCAGGCGGAATTTGCCCCGACTCTCTTTTTCCAGCGTGAAGGTCTGATTATCCTCGGTGCTTGTGAACAGCGTTTCGCCGCCACGCAAGAAAAGATATTCATAATAAAAAAGTCCGCCTGTCTCGCCAATGTCAAGGTCGGCAAGCGGCAAGTGAAGCTGATAGGTATCAATGCCCTTCTCGGTTGCAATAAAGGAAAGGGGGAGATCCCTCTCCTCGCCCTTTTGCGTAAGCCCGTCAGGGGCAATACGCAAAACAACGCCCGCCGCCCCTAAGGCGCGCGGCACGCGCGCCGTAAGGGTCAGGCTCTCATTCGCGGCAAAAGCGCCAAGGGCAGAGACATCCTTGCCCCCCATCGCCTTAGCGATGGTGGGCAAGGGACAGGTGACGGGTAGTTTGGGCAGCATTATTTCACCCCGGTCAAGCGGCGCAGCTTCCAAATGCGCTCAGCGTACTCTTTGATACTGCGATCGGCCGCAAAATAACCGGCGGCGGCAATATTGTGAAGAGACATCCTGTTCCACAGCTTGGGGTTAGCATAAGCGCGCAACGCCTCTTGATGCGCTTGGCGGTAGGACTCGAAATCGGCAAGGCACATATAGGGATCAGCCACACCGGGCGCGGAAAGCAGATACTGGGCAATGTCGCCAAAGGACTCGCCCGCAAAACCGGTGTGCAGATAGTTCACAATGCGGGCAAGCCGCTCGTTGCTGGTGTAGTAAAGGGCAGAGTTGTAACCCTTTGCCCACAGATCCTGCACCTCAGAGGCGGTAAGGCCGAAGATGAACATATTCTCGGGACCGGTAGCGGCCTGCATTTCTACATTTGCGCCGTCAAGGGTACCGATGGTAAGCGCGCCGTTGATCATCAGCTTCATGCAACCGGTGCCGCTGGCCTCTTTGCCAGCCATCGAAATCTGCTCGCTGATTTCGGCAGCGGGGATCAGGATCTCGGCAGTGCTCACATTGTAGTCCTCAAGGAATACAAGACGCAGCTTTTCCGCAATACGGGGGTGCGACTCAATATCCTTGCCGATCATGCAGAGCAGCTTGATGATGCGCTTAGCCATGTCATAGCCGGGGGCAGCCTTTGCGCCAAAGATGAAGGTTTGGGGCTGTATTTCCAGATCCGGATTTTCCTTCAGATCCAGATACAGGCCGATCACGTGCAGGGCATTCAGCAGCTGACGCTTATACTCGTGCAAACGCTTGATTTGCACATCAAAGAGCGAATGGGTATCCAGCTTCTTGCCGGTCTTTTTGTAAAGATGATCGGCAAACTTTTCTTTGTTACGCAGTTTGATTTTGGCCAGCTTCTCCAGTACGGCCTTATCCTCCTGGAACTTTTTGAAATCAGCAAGGCGCTCAGGGTCCTTGCGATATTCAGGGCCGATGCAGTCGTCCAACAGTTTGGCAAGCTCAGGGTTAGAATAGACCAACCAACGGCGATGCGCAATACCATTGGTCACATTATCAAAGCGCTCGGGGTACATTCTCCGAAAATCCTTGAAAACAGTTTCTTTCAAAATATCAGAGTGCAGCTTGGAAACGCCGTTGATGGTATGAGAGGCAATCACCGAAAGATTTGCCATACGGATGCGGCCGTAAGCAATGACGCTCATAGAGGAGATCTTATCCCAGTTGCCAGGATAGAACTTCCAGGCCTCGCGGCAGAAACGCTCGTTGATCTCTTTGAGAATCTGATAAATGCGAGGGAGCCGCAGGGCGAAAATATCTTCGCTCCAGGTCTCCAACGCCTCGGGCATAACGGTATGATTGGTATAGGAAACAGTGCGGCAAACGATATGCCAGGCCTTATCCCAGGTGAAGTGATAGTCATCAATCAGAATACGCATCAACTCAGGCACACACATCGCGGGGTGAGTATCATTGATATGGATTGCCACCTTATCAGGCAAATTATCCAAATTGCCGTAAACCGCCATATGGTCACGGATGATGCTCTGGCAGGAGGCGGAAACCAAGAAATACTGCTGCGAAAGGCGCAGGATCTTACCCTCCATATGGTTGTCAGAAGGATAGAGCACCTTGGTCAGGATTTCAGCGTTGTTGCTCTCTTCCAACGCACGGGTGTACTGCCCCTGACTGAACAGACCCATGTTAAAGTTTTGAGTGCTGCGGGCACGCCACAGGCGAAGCTGAGAAACAGCGTCGCTGTCAGCACCGGAGATCATCATATCGTAAGGGACCGCTTCCATTTCTTCGCAGCCCTCGTACAGGACCTCCATGTGACCTTCCTTCCAGTTTTCCTTGATCTTGCCGCCAAAGCGAACCTTGTAGATGCGATCGGTACGGGGTACCAACCAGACCTCGCCGCCGGGGAGCCAGACGTCAGGGAGCTCGATCTGCATGCCGTCAACGATCATCTGCTTAAAGAGACCGTAGTCATAGCAAATCGAGAAGCCGGTTGCCGGATAATCCAGCGAGGAGAGAGAGTCCATAAAGCAAGCGGCAAGACGGCCAAGACCGCCGTTGCCAAGCCCCGCGTCGGGCTCGCACTCATAAAGATCATCCAGATCAAAGCCCATGCCGGACAATGCCTTGCGATAGGCGTCCTGCAAGCCCAGATTGCACAAATTGGTCTTGAGTGAACGACCAAGCAAAAACTCCATAGATCGG
>SVQT01000047.1 GCA_015065215.1 Oscillospiraceae bacterium
CTCTACCAACTGAGCTACAGAGGCATTCCTGGCGACCCGGATGGGACTCGAACCCACGACCTCTAGCGTGACAGGCTAGCGTTCTAACCAACTGAACTACCGGGCCAGGAAGCATCACCGGCACAGTATTCCGCACCAGCGACTTGCTTATTATAGCACAAGCGTTTGTGCTTGTCAACACCTTTTTTCAAGATTTTTCAAAAATTTTTTCGGCTTACGCCTCTCTTAGCAATTCCCGCTTATCAAAATGATAGGTAGCGCCGCAAAAATGACAATGAACCTCCAGCTCCTCCGTTTTTCCCTCGGCAACTTGCTCGGCAAGCATTTGGCTGATCTCCTTTTCGCCAAGTGAGCGAATGGCCGTAGCAATTCGCCCCCGCTCGCAACTACAGCGATACTCTACATCCAGCTCATCAAACACATCCCATTCGATCTCGGCCAAGGCAATGTCGGCAATCTCCTTTAGCGACAGGCCGCGGTCAAAAAGCGCCGACACATTATGCAGCGATGCCGCGTTCTTTTCTAACTGATCGATCACCGCGTTGTCGGCAAAGGGCAACAGCTGCACGATCACACCGCCCGCGGCGCGACAGCCGCAATTGGTATCCACCAGCACGCCCAGTGCCAACAGGGTGGGCAGCTGCTCGCTATTGACATAGTAAGAAGCAATGTCCTCGGCGATCTCGCCGCTCACCAACGGCACAGTACCGTTATAAGGCTCTCCGTCACCCATATCCTTGATGACCGTCAAGGTGCCGGGGCCAACGGCCGCGCCCACATCCAGCTTGCCGTTTGCTTTGAGCGGCAAATCCACTGCGGGATTTTGCACATAGCCCCGCACATTGCCCATATAATCCGACACCGCTATCATTTTGCCCAGGGGGCCACGGCCCGCTACTGTCAGCGACAGAGTATCTTCTTTATCGCCCAGCATACAGCCCATGAGTGAGGTGCCTGTGAGCAGGCGCCCCAGCGCCGCCGTGGCGGTGGGAGCAGTACCGTGAATACGAATCGCTTCCTCCACAATGGCCTTGGAGTCGATCACATGAACGCGGGCACTGCCATCTCTGGTCATACCTCTTAAAATTACAGATTTTTTCATACCGTTATCCTCTTAATCCTTTTTACATCTGGCGGCGATATACCACCGCTCAGTATTGTCTCCGGGCGCTCCCAACGAAAGATCTCCATAAAAAGCAATGTCGCAAAAGCCCGCCTTTTTCAACGCCAATGTCAGCTCCTCACGGCTATAACACCGCTCCGTCTGCTCTTCATCCGCACGCGCGTAGTGCCCATCCTTCTCCTCGGCAAAAACAGACAGCAAAAAACGGCAAATACCACTTTCCTTGTCAAAATCGTTCTGCCAACCGCAATAGATCGACCCATCCTCTTCTTCCAAAATATAAGCATTATCCCCATAAACGTGTTGGAATTTGTACGGTGTATTCACATCAAACACAAATAAACCATCTGGGTCTAAATAGTTGTGCACCAACGAAAAACAGCGATCCAGATCACCATTCCCTGTCAGATAATTGACACAATCCAATGTGCTAACCACCGCGCCGACAGTACCGTACAATTCGAATTCGCGCATATCCTGCTCCAAAAAGAGGATGCCGGATCTACCCTCACTCCACATCCGCTCATAGGCTTTTGCCAGCATTTCGGCGCTGGCATCCACCCCGATCATATCATATCCTCGACGGGCCAGCTCTAATGTCATACTGCCGGTACCGCAACCCAAATCCAGCACCAGCGCAGGGCGCGCGCCATAACAAAGGAAAACCTTTTCATAAAAGTCCGCGATGGCCACATAGTCCACCTCGCGGTTCAAACGGTCATACACTTTTGCCAAAGCATCATAACTGTTCATATCGGCGCCTCCCACTTTTCATATCCTTATCATTTTAACCGATTTCAACTATAATGTAAAGTGCTTTCCTGAAAATTCCCGAAAAATGCGGTCCACATCTCCCGCTCCCATCACCACAACCAGATCCCCTATCGCCAATTCCCTTTTTAAGGTATCGGCTATAGCCGATAGATCTCCCGGCGCGACAGCAATACCCCCAACACCAATCGCCAACGCTGACGGACTCATTCCCCGCGTTTCGGTTTCGCGCGCGGCGTAAATGGGGGCGATCAACACCCTGTCCGCCAAGCGCAAGGCCGCGCAGATTTCGCCAAAAAAGGTCGCTGTACGGGAATATGTATGCGATTGAAAAACAGCAAATAAGCGTCCGCCGCCCACCAGCTCCCGTGCGGTGCGCAAAGTAGCGATGATCTCATTTGGATGATGCGCATAATCATCATACAATCTGGCGCCGCGAAACATGCCCCGATATTCCATCCGCCGCCCCGCACCCCCAAAAACAGAAAGCCCGGTGCAAATGGCATCTCCAACGACGCCCAGCAGGCTGGCCGCGGCCACAGCGGCCATCGCGTTACTTACATTGTGGCGCCCCGGCACACGCAAAGCAATCTCTGGCAGCACCGTTCCATTCTGTAGCACAGGAGAAAAAACACCGCACCCGCCATTCAATCCGCAGGATTTTGTATGAAAATCACCCTTTTCAATCCCAAACGTCACACACCGGGCAGGACTGCTGCGCGCGCAGGCAAGCGCGTTTTCGTCCTCGGCATTATACAGCACTGTCCCCCCCTCTCCGGGCAAAGCCGCAAAGGCGGCAAAGGATGCTTGGATCTGCCGCAAAGAGGAAAAATAGTCTACGTGATCCCAATCCACATTGAGCAACACCGCCAGAGTAGGCGAAAAGCAAAGAAAGGAATCCTGATATTCGCACGCCTCAAAGACAGCATCCGCACCTTGCCCTTGCAGTGCCGTTTCTTCCAGATGCCGCAATGGCGCACCACAAAATACAGTTGGCGATCGCCCTGCCGCTGTCAAAATCTCGGCCAGCATCGCAGTCACGGTGCTTTTGCCATGACTGCCGGCAATACCCACACGGTTTTTATGCCTTCCCATCAAAAACGAGAGAAAATCCGCCCTTGAAAAAAGGGGAATACCCAAATGCATAGCGGCAATATATTCCGGATTGTCCGGCGAGAGCGCCAGCGTATAAACCACGGCATCGTATCCCACCACACGGGCGGCATCGTGCCCAAAGAAAATCGGAATGCCCAAGGCGGATAGCTGCCGTGTACGCTCGCCGGCGGTGCGGTCCGAACCCGCCACCAAAAACCCCTGACCCGCCGCGTACCGTGCCATTGCCGCCATATGAACACCGCCAATACCAATAAACCACAGCTTCTTTTTCCCCTCCAATAAGGTGCCAATCTCTTTGGCGCCTTTTTTTGTATTTGGTAAAGACATAGCGAACCTCCCCTTATTATGAGCAATTTTGTCGTAAAAGAGTTCTTTTTTGACTGTTAATTTCACAAAATACACACACATTGATTGAATAGCCGCCACAAAATAGCTTTATACTATCATCGTACAGCAATATCATGTATCAAATTATAGCAACGGAGGCAAAAGAAAATGCAAATCACAGACATCAAAATCCGCAAATTATTTGACGAGGGTCCCATGAAGGCAGTCGTTTCGGTTACCTTTGACAGCCAGCTGGCGGTGCATGACATCAAAGTGATCCACGCCCGTGATCGTTTTTTCATCGTTATGCCCAGCCGCAAAAATCCGGATGAAACCTATCGGGATATTGTACATCCCATCAACGCCCAGTTCCGGGCCGCTTTAGAAGAAGCGGTCATTCGCGCCTATGAAGAGGCGCTCACCGCCGCCGAAGAAGCTACCGTGGCTGACGGGGAACCCGCAATACTTTAAGAAAAAGCATCCCCGCGCTGTGCGTGATACACGCACAGCGCGGGGATGCTTTTTCTTTAAAGCTCTGTGTGAGAAGCCAAAACGCCATTGTGGCGAACGGTCAGCATGCCAAACGTAGGTCTGCCGTTTGGCGGTTGCCCCAAGCTACCGGGACAAAAGACCAGCAGCGGCTTTTGCAAAACCGTCTCCGCCACCGTGTCGCCTGCCGCCAACCAACGCGAAACGGGACGATGCGTGTGCCCGTAAAGCAATATATCCGCATTGGCCTGTGCGGCGGCAAGGATCACATCTTTCTCGCCGTATTTCACGCCATAACGGTGGCCATGTGTCATGAATATGCGATAACCGCCAAAAAGCTCTACTCGGCTTTCCGGCACATCGGCACCAAAGAAATCACAGTTTCCCCGCACCGAGCGTACAACAACGTCGTCCGATACGACATTCAAATCACGCAGGCCGTCCCCCAAAAAGAGCAAAATGCCGGCACGTACGCGGCGCACGGTCGCCTCTACCAGATCCGCCCTGCCATGGGTATCCGACAAAACCAAAATATCCATTACAGCTCAATCAACTCCTTGGGGCTCTTTGTAAAGTTGTGGATACTGCCGTCCGGCAAAATCGCGATCATATCCTCGATCCGGCAACCGTATTTCCCCTGCAAATAGATTCCCGGCTCCACCGTGACCACATGACCGGCAAGCAGCTTGGCTTCCTCGCTCACCGAGGGCGCGACACGTGGGGCCTCATGAATATCAATGCCAACGCCGTGCCCCAGCGAATGGCCAAAGCAGCCCTCATATCCGGCACCGTGAATGATATTTCTCGCCACCGCGTCCAATGCCTTACAGCCAATGCCGCCCTTAGCGGCAGCAAGGGCAGCCTTTTGCGCTGTCAGAACCGTTTCATAAAGGCGCCTCATCTCACTATCCGCCTGACCGATGACCACGGTACGGGTCATATCCGAGCAATACCCCCCCAGACGCGCGCCGAAATCCATTGTCAGAAAGCCTTGCTCCAACTCCTTGTCGCGGGGGACGCCATGGGGGAGCGAAGAAGCGGAGCCGGAAACGGCAATGGTATCAAAGGCCAGCCCCTCAGCGCCGTTTTTGCGCATAAAGAATTCCAGCTCAAGTGCCACATCTGTTTCTTTGAGACCGGGACGAATATATTGTAAAATGTGAGAAAACGCCGCATCGGTCAGCTCCTGCGCGGCAGCGATAGCGGCGATCTCATCTGTCTGCTTGACAAGCCGCATTTGTGCCAGGATCTCGGTGGCGCCGCAGTGAAAGGTCACACCTTGCAGTGCGACCGCAAGTTTGGAGCGCTGGGCCAGGGTAACCTGCGCTTCTTCCAAAAGCAACGCATGGGCACTGTGCTTTTGCAAAAGCGCCGCGACCGCGTTGTTCATTCCCCGATCGGCCAGCACCACCTCAAAGCCATCTGCCGCACTTTTGCGTGCCGCCTCAATATAGCGAAAATCCGCCAACAAATAGGCTGCATCCGGGAAAATCAGTAAATAGCCGTCATCATAATCAAATGCCGAGAGATAAAACTGATTTTGCGGCGAGGTGATCAGTGCCGCCTCGGCCACTGTCGCCAGCTTTTCCTGAAACCGTTTCAAGCGTGTCATGATGAACCTCCAAAATCCAACCAATCCGAAAGAACGTGATTGCTCACCCGCATCCCCTTTTCGGTAAAAGCGATGCGATCCTTTGTTTTTCGCAAGATACCCAATCCCTCAAGATAAGCGGTGTCTCCATATGCTTTTTCGAAAGAAGTGCCAAAACGGTGTACGAAATCCGCCAAATTCACACCCTCAAACAGCCGCATGCGCAGCATGACGTATTCGTCTTGCAGTTCTTTCCCCACAATAGGCTCTGCTCCCTGTCGCAGCCCCGCGAAATCCCCCTCCTCCACTGCCGCAAGATAGGCGGCGGTATCAGGAGCGGTGAAAAATCGCTCACCGCCATAGTAGGAATGCGCGCCGGGGCCAAAGCCGAGATAGGCCTCGCCCAGCCAATAGCGCATATTGTGCCTGGACCGTTTGCCCGGTCTTGCGTAATTGCTGATCTCATAATGATCATATCCCACGGCGCTCAGCATTTGCGCTACCGTTTCCGCCATCTCCGCCTCCGCCTCCTCGCTTGGCAAAGAAAGGCTTTTTCTCATACCGTAGAAGGGGGTTCCCTCCTCAATGCGCAATCCGTAAGCGGAAATATGCTCGGGGCCAAGGGCTATGACCGCGTCTACCGTTTCGTGAAAGCTTTTCACCGTTTGATTGGGGATGCCGAACATCAAATCCACGCTGATATTCTCAAACCCCGCCCGGCGCGCGGCAGAAAAGGTCTCTAAAAATTCCGCGTAACCGTGAGGGCGCCCCAGTAGCCTTAGCTCATCGTCCTTGGCACTTTGCAAGCCGATGCTAAGGCGGTTCACGCCCGCCCGGCGCAATCCCTCCATTAGCCCCGCCGCGTGGGTGACGGGATTGCACTCAGCGGTGATCTCCGCGTCTTTTTCGAGCGTATAGCCTGCACCCACAGTCTCCAATATTTTTTGAAAGCCCGCTGTATCCAGCAGGGTCGGTGTTCCGCCGCCAAAATAGACGGTATCCACCGTCTCCCCTGTGGCGGTTGCTATCAAATGACGGCAAAGGGCACGCACATAAGCGGTGCGTGCCCCTTTATCTGTGGGGGCAGAGTAAAAATCGCAATAATGGCATTTTCGCACGCAAAACGGCACGTGCAAATAAAGCCCCAATTTGCCCATTTTTTCTCCTTTCCCCCAAAGCGGTATTCATTTTAAGTGTCATCCTCCAGCTTGAGTACCGCCATAAACGCCTCGGGCGATACCTGTACCGAGCCCAGCTGACGCATCTTCTTTTTGCCCTCTTTCTGCTTTTCCAGCAGCTTCTTCTTACGCGTAATATCACCGCCGTAGCATTTGGCAAGCACATCCTTGCGCATGGCCTTGACCGTCTCGCGGGCAATGATCTTTGACCCGATAGCAGCCTGAATCGGCACCTCAAAGAGCTGACGCGGAATGTTCTCCTTCAAACGCTCCGCAATGCGGCGCGCGCGCCCATAAGCCTTTTCCTCGTGTACGATAAAGGAAAGTGCGTCTACCTGCTCACCGTTGAGCAAAAAGTCCAGCTTGACCAGCTTGCTGTCACAATACCCTTCCAGCTCATAGTCCAGAGAGGCATAGCCGCGGGAACGGCTCTTCAGCGCGTCAAAAAAGTCATAAATGATCTCGTTGAGAGGCAAGCGGTAATGCAGCTCAACGCGCTTGGTATCCAGATATTTCATATCAATAAACTCACCGCGGCGATCCTGACACAAATCCATCAGCCCCCCCACATAATCGGTGGGCGTAATGATCGAGGCCCGCACAATCGGCTCCGCCGCTTTTTCAATCTCGGCAGGGTCTGGATAATTGGTCGGATTGTCGATTCGCACCAATTCCCCGTCACGCTTGGTAATCTCATAAATAACGCTGGGGGCGGTGGTGATCAGATCCAGGTTGAACTCCCGCTCCAAGCGCTCCTCGATAATCTCCATGTGCAAAAGACCCAAAAAGCCGCAACGGTAGCCAAAGCCGAGGGCGATTGAGGTTTCGGGTTCAAAGCAAAGGGCGGCATCGTTGAGCTGTAGCTTTTCCAACGCGTCGCGCAGATCACCGTAACGGGAACCGTCCGCGGGATAAATGCCCGCATAAACCATCGGCTGCACCGCCTTAAAGCCGGGGAGCGGCTCGGCAGTGGGATTTTGCGCCAGGGTGACCGTGTCACCGACACGGGTATCGCCTACACTTTTGATTGAAGCGGTGATATACCCCACCTCGCCGGCGCGTAGCTCCTGCTGTTTAGAAAGACCAAAGGCATCCATCACGCCCACATCCACCACATCAAATTCTCTGCCGTTGCTCATCAGACGAATGCGATCACCCGAGCGCACCACGCCGTCAACCAAACGGACATAGACCACAACGCCCAGATAGCTGTCATAATAGGAGTCAAAAATCAAGGCCTTCAGCGGCGCTTCCTCATCCCCCTCAGGGGCGGGAATATCGGTTACAATATGCGCCAGCACATCCGGAATATTCAAGCCAACCTTTGCCGAAACAGCGGGGCAATCCATGGCGGGAATACCGATCACATCCTCAATCTCGTGGCGGGTACCATCGATGTCGGCAGAAGGCAGATCGATTTTATTGATCACCGGCAAAATCTCCAGATTGGCATCCACCGCAAGATACGCGTTAGCCAAGGTCTGCGCCTCAATCCCCTGCGTGGCATCCACCACCAAAAGGGCACCTTCACAAGCGTTCAGCGAGCGGGAAACCTCATAGTTGAAGTCCACGTGACCGGGGGTATCAATCAAATTCAGAATATAATCCTCGCCATCCGGCGCTTTATATTGCAAGCGAACGGCACGGGCCTTGATGGTAATGCCACGCTCCTTTTCCAGCTCCATATTATCCAAAATCTGCTCTTCCATATCCCGCTTAGAAACAGTCTGCGTTGCCTCCAGCAAGCGATCGGCAAGGGTAGACTTGCCGTGGTCGATATGGGCAATGATCGAAAAATTGCGAATATGGGATTGTCTTTCGGTTTTTGCCATAAGTACCTCTCGTTCTCACGCCCGCGTATATGCTGACGTAATATTATAAATAATATTATACAATTTTTTTTGCGTTTCTACAACCGTTTTTTAAAGTTTTTTCCGCAAGAAGCGAATATTTGGCAAAAATTCAGGCAAATACAGCAAGATTTGTCGCACCTTGTACCAATTCTGACTTGATTGGGAACAGATTTTGTCTTATAATGGTCTCAAATAAGCACCATGGAGGCAAATTTGCCTTTACACACGAAAGGATGGACTGATTATGAAAAAGGGCTGTGTAGTTGTCGGTTACGGCGGCATGGGCGGATGGCATACCCGTCACATTTTGGAAGCGGGTGCCGTTGAGCTACTGGGCATTTACGACATTAAACAGGAACGTTGCGCATTGGCCGAAGAAAACGGCATTCGCGCATACGCCTCTTTTGAGGCGGTTCTTGCCGACCCCAAGGTGGATTTCATCACCATCGCTACCCCCAACGAGTGGCATAAGCCCTTGGCTATCCAAGCTCTGCGGGCAGGCAAGCACGTGATCTCGGAAAAGCCCGTAACCCTTTCCTCCAGTGACCTTGCCGACATCTGCGCCGTGGCCAACGAGTGTGGCCGCCTGTTTACAGCACATCAGAACCGCCGTTGGGACTGCGACTATCAGATGACCCGCACCGCCTATCACAGCGGCAAGCTGGGCAAGATCACCTCTGTGGAATCCCGTTACCACGGCTCCCGTGGCATCCCCGGCGACTGGCGAGGCAAAAAAGAGCACGGTGGAGGCATGATCTATGACTGGGGCGTACATCTGATCGACCAGATGCTGGGTATTATCGACGACAAGAAGCTGCTTTCCGTCTATTGCCGTTGCGATCACATCACCAATGACGAGGTGGACGACGGCTTTAAGCTGGATCTGTACTTTGAGGATAGCATAACCGCCCGCATTGAGGTGGGCACCACCAACTTTATCTCGCTCCCCCGCTTCTACATCACCGGCGTGAACGGCTCCGGTATTGTGAATGACTGGCGCGATGAGTGCCGCCTGGTACTCTGCCGCAGCTGGGAGGACAAGGACGTAGCGCCCGTTGTCACCTCCGCCGGCTTTACAAAGACGATGGCGCCACGTGACGAAAAGACCACCTATGAGGAGATCATCCCCCGCCCCGCGGTGGACGTGCATGATTTCTACCGCAATTTTGCCGATGCCATTGACGGAAAAGCCACCCAGATCGTGACCCACAAGCAGCTCATGCGCTCGATGCGTGTCATGGAAGCCGCCTTCGCCTCGGATGCCGCCGGCGCACCCGTGAAGTTCGAGGACATCGACACTGAGCCCAGAAGCATCTGAAAATCAAGAAGAATCGCATAAACCGCAAAACGGTACGGGAAAACCCGTACCGTTTTTGTTATGTAAGGAGGGCCTGCAAGCAGGCCTTTTTTGTTTAAATCTTGCGATACGGCTGTGATTTCGGATCACGGCCGTATCGCTGTGCGCGTTACCACTTCGTGGCAACACCGTTTTTGTAATACCAATAGTTGCCCTCGTCGGTGGGCTTGGAAGCGGCGTAGTAATAGACGGTAGCATTGGCGATCGCGTCGTTTCCGACTCCGATCGTGACGGTTCCCCATTCCTCGGCCGTTCCGCCAAAGAAAACGTCGGTGATACCGGTACAACCGATGAAAGCATAAGCACCAATGTCGGTCACGTCGTCGGGGATGATCAAAGCGCCCTCGGTCACGTTCACGCCGCCAATATAAAGCGCCGCACCACAGGAAAGCGGGTTGGAATCTGCGGCAGCGAAAACAATACTCGTCCACTGACTCAACGTGCCGGCATAGTCCACGCGGGTAAGAGCGGTACAGCCCATAAAGGCTTCCCCACTGACCCGAGTTACGCTGGCGGGAATGGAAATGCTCTTCAATGAAACGCAATTGGTGAAATAGGCGTAAGTAATGCCCGTCATGCCCGAAGGCAGCTGGATGCTTTCCAGATTCTCACAGCCGTAAAAGACGTATCCGCCTGTTGCTTGGATCTTGTCGCCCTTGAAAACAACACTTGTCAAGGATTTGCAATTGTAGAAAATATGACTGGAAATCGAGTTCACGTTAGCGGGAATCACGATCTCCGTCAAGCCCGAGCCTTGGAAGGCACCCTTGTCCAGTTGCGTAAGGCTCTCCGGCAGGATAATCGACTCCAACGCCGTGCAGTTCTGGAAGGCTCCATCTCTGATGCGAGTCAGGCCCGTCGGCAGGGTCACAGAGGAAAGCTTGGTGCATCCGAAAAAGGCTTGCGTGCCGATCGCGTTGATACGGCCCGTCATCTTAACAGTGGTCAAGTCCGTGCAACCGTTAAAGCTATTCATGCTCAGCGTGCTTATATCTGCAAGAATCTCAACCGTTTCCAGCGCGGTGCATCCTTGGAAGGCCGCATCCCCAAGCGTCAATGCCATGCCGGGATTCGGGATCCTGATCGCCGCAAGCGAGGTGCAGTCCCGGAAGGCCGACTCGCCGATCTCCTGAACCGTTTGGGGCAAGCTGACCGTTGCAAGCGAGGTGCAACCGAAGAAGGCCTTAGTCTTGATCCATCTGGTGCCGTGGGGCAGGCTTATGCTTTGCAATTCCGTGCAATTATTGAATGCACTCTGGCCGATTTCTATATCATTTTCCTGTGTGCTACCAAAGCTAACCGTTTCCAGCAATGCGCAATCAGCAAAGGCACTGTCGCCGATGAAGCTCACGCTTGTGGGAATGCTGATAGACGTCAACGCATCGTTGTTATAAAATGCATTGGCATTGATCCTCTTCAGTCCATTGGGCAGGGTCACGTTGCTCAGCGTGACGCAGTTGGCGAAAGCACTCGCATTGATATAGTTACACACGCTGTCCGCGGCAAAGGAAACACTCTTTATTTTGGGGGAGGACTTACCCTCGACGCCGTTGTTGTGCGCAAACAGCTTTTCGGGCACTCTGGTCACGTTTGCGCCAAAGATGACGGCAATGCCATCTCCCGCCGAGCCCGCGGCCGAGAAGGTATCTTCGGCGAGGGCGTTCATCGTCGTGGCGTTAAAGGCAATGCTTGTCAGCGCCGTACATCCTTCAAATGCCGCAGTGCCGATGGTGGTCACGTTTTCGGAGATGGTCAGACCGGTAATCCCGGTGCAACCGCAGAAGGCATAGGCACCGATGCTTGTCACATCGGCAGGGATAATCAAAGTGCCCGTGGTCACGTTCACGTTTTCGATACAAAGCGCAGCGCCGGCGGGGGAGATCGGATTGGATGCGGCGTTACTGAAATTGATGACCATCCACTGGCTCAACGTGCCGCTATAATTCACGCGGGTAAGTGCCGTACAACCCTCAAAGGCCTTTTGGCCGATCTGGGTCACACTGGCAGGAATGGTGACACTCTCCAGCGAGGTACAATTGCAGAAGGTACTATTCGCGATGCTATTCAAGTTTGCGGGGAGAACGATGCTTTCCAGCTTTTCACACTCAGAAAAGTTATATCCGTTGAATCCCCTGATTCCATCACCCTTAAAAGTGACACTCACCAAGGATTTGCAACCGTAGAAACTATATGCCCCAAGTACGCTGGTCACACTTGCGGGAATTTCAATCGCCGTCAATCCCGTGTTTTGAAAGGCGCCGGGACCCAGCGTTTCCAGTCCATCGGGCAGAGTGATCGACTGCAATGCCGTACAGTTGCGGAAGGTGCCTTCTCCAACGGTTGTGATGCCGGAAGGCAAGCTCACGCTGGAAAGCTTCGCGCAATCGTAAAAGGCGTAAACACCCACCGTGGGCACACCCGCGCCGATTGTTACGGTCTCCAATTCCGCGCAGCCCCTAAAGGCATTGTCAGCCACAGGGGTTGTGCCATTGAGCGTGACCATTTTCAGGGTGCTGGGCAAGGAAAGATTGTTTTCCTCGACACTTTCCGCGCCAAAGATATACCCGAAATGGGTAGAGCCGTTACCGTCTGCCGAAGCACCCGCAAAGGGAATGGTCAAGGTGCTCAGGCTCGTACAGTTCTGGAACGCGCCTCTTCCAACGGTTTTCAGCGTGTTCGGCAAAAGAACATCGGTTAGCGTCTCCTGCCCCTTAAAGGCTTCTCTTTCAATGGTCACGACCGGCACACCGCCGATCTGTGCGGGAATGATCAATTCGGTACAGTCTGTTTTCTTCAAGCCTGTAATGATCAAGCCCTGGTTACCGGTTGTATAGATCAAATCCGGTGCAATGGCCGCGCCTTGCCAGGCGGCATATACCGTAATATCGGTAGCAGGCATGGTCTCCACCTTCTGACCATCCACCGTATACCATCCGTCAAAGACCTTATCCCCTCTGCTGGGCGTAGGCAAGCTATCTCCCACCAGGATTGTAATCGTGCTTGCAGCGGTGTCCGCGTAGAGGGTCAAAGTCTGCACACCCGTAAGGATGTCTATGGCAATCGTCTCGGTTTTGTCACCGTTTTGATAAGTACCGACCAGGCGGTATGCGGTGTTGATGCTTAGACCTTCGATAAAGGTATCCTCCACCGACAGATCCTCAATCTTGGTGTCCCCTTGATAGAACGCAAGCGAGGTCAGGGTCTTATTGGCAAAAGCCTCGTCCCACAAAAGTGAAAAACGTACGCTATCTATGGTCAGCTCAACATCATCAAACAGCACGATGTACTTCGTTCGCAATGCCTTTTGTGCTAAAACATGATACATAACACCTTCGCCGTCCAATGCATCATAGGACGCGATAACGGCATATTGATAAAGCGTGTTGGTTTTCAGTCCGTCAAAGGTCACGCTATTATCTCCCAGCGAAAGCTCCTTGATGGCAACAATCGCATCCCCATCATACAGCACCGCCTGCAAAGCTCCGGTGCTCATCGACAGCAATGTCTCAGGATCTGCCACATGAATATTCATCGAAATGGAGTTATACCCCACCACTTCCGATGCAACGGTTGCCGCAGGTTGATTCTCGGTATATACCGCCACCTGCACTGTCTTATCGCCATCCATTCGAACATCCTTGATAGCGGTACCGTCCACGTATTTGATCGCATCAATGGTATAAGAAAGGATTCCCGTTTGCTGGTCGTCAATGGCGATTTCCAGGATCAGATTTTCCATATCTGATCCTTCTTTGAACATATACGAAGAATATGTCTTGCCATTGAGTGTAAAGGACAAAATCTCAAAATTGTCAGGGTTATCGATATGTACTGTAATATAGACCGACTCGCCGGGGTTGGCATAATATAGCGCGACATTGCTTCCCTGCACCTGGAGCGAATGAGAGACCGCGTCCTGAATTGGACGTTTTTCGTCAGGAAAAGGTTTGTTCTGATCGATCGGATGATCCTTGTGATAATCACCCTCCAGGGGGTTCGGATGACCCGGAGCATTGAAATACAGGGGGAAGTCCACGCTCTGTGCGATTATCGTCGGCAGATTGTTGGAAACCGTCATGCCCGTATAAACAGGAACCTGCTTGACAAGCAAATTGACCAAAAGCAATACGCTCCCCAGCACCAGCAGAAAAGCGGCAGCTATCGAGCCACCAATGATGTACCACTTCTTTTTGGGCATCCTTTCTCGCTGACTGTTTTTCAAGGTGGAACGCTTTTTGCTACTCCATTCCACAATTGTCTCGTCGATGTTCGACAAGACCTCCAGATTTCGTTTTTGCCTTTTATTCATGCCACAGTCCCTCCTTCACAAGATGTTCTCTCAACCCATCACGAATATTTGACAAATATTTCGTCACCGTGTTGCGACTAATTCCCAGCATTTCAGCAATCTCAATGATTTTGTCCGCATAGTAATAGCGGCACATAAAGATCAGCCGATTCTGCTCGTCCATGTTGTGCAGATATTGATTCAGTGCATCGCTCAATTGCCGGATCGCGATCTCCTCATCCAAGGACATATCGCTGCTCATACACTGATCCAGCTCATCCAAGGACACCACCAGCTCGCTGGGTATTCGTTTGGAAACGTGATTTCTCTTGTAACAATTGACAGCCACATTCCGCATAATACGAGCGATAAAGGCCTGAAAAACATTGGGACGAGTGGGTGGAATACTATTCCAGGTGCCAAGATACGTGTCATTCAAGCACTCCTCGCAATCCATATTATCATGTACAATATTGTAAGCAATGGTAAAGAGAAAATTGCGATATTTGACATCCGTTTCGGTGATGGCACGTTCATTACGCCCCCAATACAGCTCCACGATCTCCTCATCCGAAAGACTTTTGTCCTCCTTTAAAAGCACATCCTTTTTTTCTTTCATAATCGGCTCCTTTCCGACGGGATAGACCCCCTCATTAATGTAAGTCAAGAAAAAAATTTTTTTGCACAATTCAGAAAAATATCGAAATATATCAAAATATACATAAAAAAAGAACGCGCAAAAAAGTATATCTTCCTTTCCTGCCACGCGGACTCTGTGTCACATTGACGGGATAAGGGAGCAGATCGCCATCTTTTGTCAAAGCACATCTCTTTCCATAAGCGATGCAACTGCGCGGTTGCGTAGCATTTTAATTGTGCCACAGAAATCATCATAAATCAATATGGCTTAAAATATTTTTTAAAAAGCGGCTTTTTGCCCCCAACGCGGCCGGCAACCCCGTGAAATTCGAGAATATTGAGATAAGGAAAAGAAGCATCTGAAAATAGCGAAAAAGGATATAAAACGATCAAAAGGGCACTTGCTCAGCGCAAGTGCCCTTTTGAAATTCATTTTAACCGCGCTTACGCGTTTTTCTTGCGCTTTACAAGCAAGAACACGACCATAGCGATATTAGCCGCAAAGAGCACCGCGCACAAAATGATCGCGGTCACGGCCAGACCGTTGCCGCCTGCCTGCGCGGCGACATTGCCGCTTGCGGCGGAGCCGGTGCCGCTGCTGTTGGACTGATCCGCGCTGTCGGCAGACGCGCCGGTGTCGCCCTTATCACCCTTGGGACCCTGGGGACCGGTGGCGCCGGTGTCACCTTGCTCACCCTGGGGACCTTGAGGACCGGTCGCGCCGGTGTCGCCCTTGGGGCCGGTAGCCTTCACAGCGGTGGAGATCCACTGCTCGCTGCTGTCAAAGCGGTATTCCCACATATTGGTGGTCGGATTGATGCGCAACTGGGGCGTTTTGCCGTTGGTGCCGTTTGTACCGTTGGTGCCGTCCACGCCTTCGGCCACGATGCCCAGGGAGGTCCATTCCTCACCGTCCGCATAGCGGTACTCCCACATCTTGGTGTCGGGATTGATACGGAGCTGCGGCGTCTTTCCATCAACGCCCGCTTCGCCGGTGGCCTTCACGCCGGTCGAGGTCCACTGCTCCTCGCCGTCAAAGCGATATTCCCACATATTATTCTCGGGATTGATGCGCAGCTGCGGCGTCTTTCCATCAACGCCCGCTTCGCCGGTGGCCTTCACGCCCATGGAGATCCATTGCTCCGAGGCGTCATACCGATATTCCCACATATTATTCTCAGGATTGATGCGCAACTGCGGCGTTTTGCCGTT
>SVQT01000048.1 GCA_015065215.1 Oscillospiraceae bacterium
GGAGCCCCATAACATCAAGCTCTGGTGCCTTGGCAATGAGATGGACGGCGAATGGCAGATGGGGCATAAGACGGCTTATGAATACGGCCGTCTCGCCAACGAGACCGGCCGCATGATGAAGACCTACGATCCTTCTCTGGAGACGGTAGTCTGCGGCAGCAGTGGCCCCTATCGCGCCACCTTTGGCGAGTGGGAGCGCCAGGTCCTGATGGAATCCTATCATAGCGTTGACTACATTTCCTTGCATACGTATTGGAAAAATCATGACAACGACACGCCCCGCTTCCTTGCCGAGAGCATTGAGCTGGACAAATTCATTTCCTCCGTGGTGTCGATCTGCGACTATGTTAAGGCCGTCAAGCGCACCAAAAAGCAGATCGATCTTTCCTTTGACGAATGGAACGTCTGGTATCATTCCAAGGAGCAGGATAAGCAGCTCCCTCACTGGGTGGAGCATCCCCATCAGCTGGAGGACGTCTACAATTTTGAGGACGCTCTGCTTGTGGGCAGCGCCCTGATCACCCTCCTGCGCCACGCGGACCGTGTGAAGATCGCCTGCATGGCGCAGCTGGTCAACGTGATCGCTCCCATTATGACCAGCGATACGGGTGCATGGCGACAGACCATCTTCTATCCTTATATGCACGCCTCCACCATGGGGCGGGGCAGAGTACTGCACACCACCGTGCTTTCCCCCACCTACGAGTGCAGGATCAGCGATAAGGCTCCGTATCTTGACAGCGTGGTCGTTGAAAACGAGGAGGAGCAGACCGTTACGATCTTTGCGGTAAACAAATCTCTTGACGAGGATATGGCGCTTGACTGTGACCTGCGCCAGTTTGCTGATTATGCCGTCACGCGCCACATCGTGCTGACCCACACCGATCTCAAGGCCGTCAATACCGAGGCGGATCCTTATTGCGTGGTGCCTCACGAGGGCGGTGTTTCCAAAAACGACAAGGGCGATTTCACCGCGCTCCTGCCCGCAAGATCCTGGAACGTGATCCGCTTGCATAAGCAATAAAAGAATAAAAATCACAGAATAAACTTGCAATTTGTGCGGATTAGCGGTATAATTCTTGTAGTGCCGAAAGATCGGCGCAAAAGGGAGGAGTCGCTATGCCCAAATATGAAGCGTTTCCCACCATGATCACGCCCTACAGAGCGGACGGCACGGTGGATCTGGAAACAGTTAAAAAATATGTGCATTGGTATCACGATACGGGCTGTCACGGCATTTTTGCCGTTTGTCAGTCCAGTGAGATCTTTTATCTGGACGAGGAGGAGCTGGTAGCCATCAACCGTGCCGTTTGGGAAACGGTTCAGGAGATCGCTGCGAGCGGCGGCCGCCGAATGACGGTTGTCTCTTCCGGTCATGTGGCGTGTGATATTGCCGCACAGGCGCGTACACTTTGCCGCATCGCCGAAAGCGGCACCGATGCCCTGATCCTGATCACCAACCGCCTGGATCTGCATAACGAGGGGGACGACGTATGGATCGCGAATGCCGAAAAATTATTGGCCTTGTTGCCACCCCATGTGAAGCTGGGGCTGTACGAATGTCCGCATCCCTATAAGCGCCTGCTCACGCCCCGTATTCTTCAATGGTGCCTGCAAACCGGTCGCTTTGCCTTTATCAAGGATACCTGCTGCGATCCCGCTACCATTCGTGAGCGGTGTCAGCTTCTGAAAGGAAGTGAACTGCGGCTCTTTAACGCCAACTGCCAGACCCTTTTGCAATCGATGAAGGATGGCGCGGCCGGCTATTGCGGCATTATGTGCAACTTTCACCCCTGGCTTTACGTCTGGCTTTGCGAGCATTTTCAAAAAGAGCCGGAAAAGGCAGAGCGGCTACAGCGTTTTCTCACGCTGTCCGGCTTTACCGAAAGCGGACTGCCCTATCCCTTAACCGCTAAGTATCATATGAGCCTGGTGGGCAATCCTACTGAGAATTATGCCCGCAACACCGACCCCAAGCGTCTTACTGCCTATGTGAAATTCTGCGTGGAGCAGATGAAGGCCGCTAGCGACGAATGGGAAGCGTATTTGAAAGGACACAAGAAATGAAAGCAACGACAAGCTGGAGCTTTTCTCCCTATCGCCCGCCGCTTTTTGACGTGGGTGAGATCTATGTGTGCCGCATTGCGCCTGAAAAAAGCGGCTTTGTGGCGGAGTGGTTGCCTGAAAAGGATGCTAAAACGTATACCGTTTCCTATCGTATTTACAAAAGTGAGGCGGCCTTTGAAACGGCAACCGTTACCGAACCCCGCGCTTGCATAGAGGGCCTGGCAGAGGGATACGATTATGAGTTTTGCGTTTCGGCGGGGGAGAAGAAAAGCCGTCTGCGCCTGGTGAGAACCGGGTTTGTGCCGGGGGATAGCGTGATCCAATATCTGCATCCGCAGGATAACGCCTATGCCTATTCCGGCGGCGCGCTTTGCAGCCCTTCACTGGTACGACACCCCGACGGCTATTTGCTCGCCTCAATGGATCTTTTTAAGAGCAACGCGCCGCAGAATCTGACCCTGATCTACCGTTCGGACGATGAGGGGAAAACATGGCATTATATTTCAGAGCTCTATCCCTGTTTTTGGGGTAAAATGTTTATTCATAAAGGGGCGCTGTATATGCTGGCGGTCAGTACCGAATACGGCGATCTGCTCATCGGCCGCTCGGATGACGGCGGCAAAACATTCGGCATGCCCACGGTACTGTTGCGGGGTGCGGGTAGACCGACGGTGGCCGGTGTGCACAAGAATCCGCAAAAGATGCTCTCCTACGGCGGCCGCCTTTGGACCACTCTGGAGTGGGGCAACTGGCAAAAGCCTTACCATGCCGCTATGTGCGCCTCGGTTCCCGAGGATGCCGAGTTGCTGGATGCCCGAAATTGGGCCTTTACCGACCCCGTTCCCTATGATCCCACGTGGGCGGGGACGGTGGAGAACAGTAAGGGCTGTATCGAGGGATGCATGGTCAAGGGGCCGGACGGGGGACTGTATAACGTAATGCGCTACGATACCGCCGGTGGCAAGCCCGCTTACGGCAAGGCGGTGGTGATGCGCGTGGATCCCGACCGCCCCGAGGCCCCCTTGACCTTTGACAGGGTTATTGATTTTCCGGGAAATCTCTCGAAATTTGAGATCCATTATGACGAGCCCAGCCGGCGCTATTTTTCGATCGTTTCCTATCTGGATGCCGAGCACCCCAAAGGGCGCAATCTGCTCTCACTCATCGCCTCAAGCGATCTGGAGAATTGGAAGCTTATTACCCACATCTGGGACTACCGCCACCTGCCGGATAGCGAGGTAGGCTTTCAATATATCAATTTCATCATAGAAGGTGAGGATATTATCCTCGCCTCCCGAACTGCCTTCAATGGTGCGAAAAATTATCACGACGCCAATTACAATATTTTTGCGAGGATCAGAAATTTTCGTGAATCTTTGAGAGAAAAATGTGAATAAAATTTTGTTTTCTCATCCCGTTTCCGCCCTTTTTTGCGCTTGATCTGTGTCCTTGCGCTTGTCATCTGTTACAAATGAGACAGCCCCGCCAAGCAAATTTGCTTGGCGGGGTCCCTCCTTTTAACAGTGCTCCCTTAAAGTTTCCAGCGCGCCTTTTTCGATGCGGCTGACGTAAGAGCGTGAAATGCCCAAGAGTTGGGCGACCTCCCGTTGGGTGCGGGGCTCGCCGCCCGACAGGCCGTAGCGCAGCACAATGATCTGCCGTTCCCGCTCGTCCAGTACCTCTCCTACCAGGCGCCGCACCAATGCGCTTTTGACCTTTAAATCGACCTCCTCTTCAATATTATCCTCGGTGGCGATCACATCCATATAGGTCAGGGGATTGCCGTCTCGATCGACGTCAATGGTCTCGTTGATCGAGACCTCTGCCGTCAGTTTTCGCTGGGAACGGAAATACATCAGGATCTCGTTTTGAATACATTTCGCGGCATAAGTGGCAAAACGTGTGCCGTTTTCCGGCTTGTAGGTATCAACAGCCTTGACAAGACCAATACTGCCTATAGAAACAAGATCTTCTTGATTTTTCGCGGTTCCGTAATATTTGCGAACGATGTGAGAGACCAGGCGAAGATTGTGCACAATCAGTTTTTCTCTGGCATTTTCATCGCCTTGCTGTTTGGCCAAAAAGGCGGCCTTTTCTTCCTGTGCTTCCAATGGCGGCGGAAAGTTTTGCGGCGTGCCGATGCCCAGTAGCAGGTGCACGGCATTCATCAGCAGTGAAATGAGCATGGAAAACATAAAATCACCTCCGAAACACTATATGACAGTGCGCTTGTCCCGGATAACCGAAAAAAAGATCGGAGAAAGATGGAAAATAAGGATGGAATTTCTTGACAGGTCGGCATATTTTTGTTATACTGAAATAGATAAATCACCTCTGGAGGTTTTGAAGATGAAAAAACTGATCGGTAATGCTGTTGTCGGACAGTCCGGCGGTCCTACCGCCGCTATCAACGCCACCCTCGCGGGCGTAATTCGCGGTGTCAAGGAGGACGTGGGCGCAGGCGCCATTAAGACCCTTTATGGCATGAAAAATGGCGTAGAAGGGCTGCTGGAAGAACGCCTTGTTGACCTGAACGCTTTCTTTGATAATGAGCAGAAAATCGTGGCGCTGGAGCATACGCCCGCAGCCGCCCTCGGCTCCTGCCGCAAAAAGCTGCCAAAGCTTGGTGAAAATGACGCGGTTTATGAAAAATTGCTTGCTGTTTTCAAGAAATATGATATTCGTTATTTCTTTTATATCGGCGGCAACGATTCTATGGATACCGTGGCGAAGCTTTCTGCTTACACCAAGGATCATGATTACGAAATGTGCATCATGGGTGTGCCTAAGACCATTGATAACGACCTCGTGGTGACCGACCATACCCCCGGTTTTGGTTCTGCCGCGAAGTATATTGCCGTTACCTTGCAAGAGATCATTCGTGACTGCGCCGTGTATACCGTTCCTGCCGTGACCATCGTAGAGATCATGGGCCGTGATGCCGGTTGGCTCACTGCCGCCGCGGGCATCAGCCGTGTGGTCAACGGCATCGCCCCTGACCTGATTTATCTTCCTGAGCGCAATTTCAACAAAGAGGAGTTCTTTGAGGATGTGCGTGCCGCACTCAAGGCGCACCCCAATGTGGTCATTGCCGTTTCCGAGGGTATCCATTTTGCTGACGGTACCTACGTTTGCGAGGGCTTTGGCGTGGCTTCTACCGATGCCTTTGGCCACAAGCAGCTCTCTGGCACCGGCAAGGCGCTGGAGTATGCCGTGAAAGCGGAGCTGGGATGTAAGGTTCGCTCTATCGAGCTGAATTTGCCCCAGCGTTGTGCCGCGCATATCGCTTCGGCTACTGATCTTGCCGAGTCGGTAAATGTTGGCCGTGCCGCCGTGAAGGCCGCCTCTGAGGGTGTGACCCGCGAGATGATGATCATTGTGCGTGACAGCACCGAGCCCTACACGTATCATGTGGATCATAGTAATGTTTCTAAGATTGCCAATCAGATCAAGGCAGTGCCTGCCGCGTTCATCAACGAGCGTGGTAATAACGTGACTGACGAGTGCGCACGGTATCTGCTGCCGCTGATCGCCGGCGAGGCCGCCCCCGAATATGAGTGTGGCTTGCCTCAATTCTTGATCATTGACTAATTTCAATTCCAATGGGGCTGTCTCAAATTTGCGTTTGAGACAGCCCCTGTTTTGCGTAAAAAAACTGTTTACATATTTATTGTGTCATTTGGGCAAACTTTTATCAATTCAACCGAGAGGATCGTGATGCCAAAATGACAGAAAATTACGCGGATAATGTTAAATATTTCGAGAGGAAGCTCCGTGTTTCAGAAAACTTCGATATTTTAAAAAAGGTCTTAAAGGTAGGAGACGGCGAGGTTACGCTTTTTTATATTGACGGTTTGATCAAGGATGGCGCCATGCAAAAATTGTTCATCTATTTACTGTCACTTCAAAAAATGCCCAAAGATGTCACTACCTTTTTAGAGAAAAATATGCCTTATGTAGAGTGCGATGTTACGGATAATGAGGAAACCATGCTGCAAATGGTGCTGTCAGGTGCCACCTTGCTGTTGGGCTCTACCTTTGGCAAAAGTGGAATGATCATTGATGCCAGAACCTATCCCGCAAGAGAGACAGCTGAGCCGGAGAACGACCGCGTGATGCGCGGTCCCCGCGATGGCTTTGTGGAAACATTGATTTTCAACACGGCGCTGATTCGCCGTCGCATCAGAGATGTGACATTGACGATGCAGTATCATGCTGTTGGGCAAAGCTCAAAAAGTGATGTGGTGGTTGCCTATATGTCAGATCGGGCAGACCCAAAACTGGTAAAATATATTACCGATAAAATCAAATCGTTAAAGCCGGACGCGCTGACGATGGGGCATCAATCGCTGGCAGAAACGATGATTAAAAGCAGATGGTACAATCCTTTTCCTAAAATTCGCTATACCGAGCGACCGGATACCACAGCGGCACATCTTTTAGAGGGCAGCGTTGTCGTTTTACTGGACACCTCTCCTTCAGCAATGATTTTGCCCACCTCTATTTTTACTTTTTTGCAAGAAACCAATGATTTTTATTTGCCACCGCTGACAGGTACCTATCTGCGCGCGGTACGGCATGTGGTATTTTGGTTGACACTGTTTTTAACACCCTTATGGTTTTTGGGGATCGTCAATCCGGAGCTGGTTCCACAATGGCTTGCCTTCGCTTTTCCAACAGACAAGGGCGAGCTACCGATATATTTGCAATTGCTATTGGCGGAATTTGTAATTGACGGCTTGCGCATGGCCTCTATGAACACGCCGGATATGTTAGCCAATTCACTATCGGTAGTGGGCGGTCTTATTTTGGGTGAGTTCGCGGTAGGTGCCGGATGGCTGATTCCGGAAGTCATTCTCTATATGGCATTTGTTGCCATCGCAAACTTTACGCAAACCAGCTTTGAATTGGGCTACGCTTTGAAATTCTTACGCATTCTGCTTTTGACGCTTACCGCGTTTTTCAATATATGGGGATTTGGCATCGGTGTGGTGCTGATCCTGATATTGATTGTGACCAATCGCACAGTCAATGGCCGGCACAGCTATCTCTACCCGTTAATTCCGTTTTCCGGCAGAGCGTTGCTATCTTTATTTGTGCGCCGCAAAAAACGTTATTGACTTGACTTTTTTGCCCTCTTTTGCTATGATGTTAGACAGATGATAGAAAAGGAGGCGTAAAAATGCCAAGCAACCGGAAAATTTATCTGATCGGGTCGCTGCTGATCCTGTTGGCGGTTTTGATTGTCTTGCTTTCTGTATTTTTGCCGCGAGCTGTGAAGAAATCCGATATGAAAGAGTTGTTGCGAAAGACGCAAGAAGGAACTCTGATGGCATTGATGGATCCTCTTTATCAAACAGAAGAGTTTTTGGGCAACCGCGGTAAGGAAGTGCTTTTGAGTGAAGCCGAGACACAAGAGCTGAAAACGCTTTTGGCGGTTGTCGCGCATAGTGGTTATCGCTTTGTGGGGCAAACCGTAAAATTTGGCGGTGGTATGGATATGCGCTTGCAGGTGCGCATAGGAGAAGTGGAAACAGTTTATTTGTGGTTTGACGCGGCTGCGTTTTATTGTATGAGGGGCGAATTGGCCATTCGCTTTTCTGCCAAAGATACTGATGCATATGCGGCGCTGTATGGAAAAATGCGAATGTTGATTGAAACGGCGGCAGAATGAAAAGAGCTCCCCGATGCCTAAAAAGGTATCGGGGAGCTTTGCTGTTTCACCTCGTAAAAAGTTGAAAGTGGAAAAAACTTGTCATACAAAGAACGAGGTTGGAAAAATATCGAAAAAAATTGGAAAATGACGATATAAAATTAGAAATCGTGGGTTTTGTCATTTTAACACATCGCAAAGTCCGTCGATGATGTCACTTGCGATCATGCCGCGATTTCCGTATTTGACAAGTGCCGCGTCACCTGCCAACGCATGGGCCAACACACCAAGGCTCGCGGCGTTGATGGGGGTGGCGCCTTGCGCCGCGAAAGCGGTAATAATGCCCGCGAGTACATCTCCGCTGCCGCCGGTTGCCATTCCGCTGTTGCCGTAGGTGTTCAGGTACAGGTGCATGCCGTCAGAGACGACGGTGCGCGCATCCTTTAAGACAAGGATGCTACGCAGGGCGGCGGCCTCCTCCTTGGCAACGAATGCGAGGTTTTGCGAGATCGCCGCCAAAGGGCGTGAAAAAAGGCGGCTGGCTTCTCCTAAATGTGGGGTTAGGATGGTGGGAACGGTACTGCACGCGCAAAGCTCACGCAGGGCAGGGGAAATTGCCATTACATTCAGCGCGTCGGCATCCAACACCACAGGTACGGTGGCATGCTCCAGCACGCAAGCCAGCATTTGGTAGGTTAGCTCGTTTTGTCCCAGTCCCATACCGATCGCAATGGCATCGGCGCGTGAAATGGCGGCGCGGAGCGGTTGCTCGTCAAAATGATCTGGGTTGTAAAGTGTTAGCAATGCTTCTGGGAGCTGTGTTTGATAGATGATACGGTTCTCTGTGGGCGCAAAGATCTCAGCCAGACCCGCACCCGCGCGTAGGGCAGCTTTGGCGGCAAAATAGCCCGCGCCACTCATACCAACCGAGCCGCCAATCACCAGCACACGGCCAAAGGTGCCCTTGTGGGCCTTGGCAGGTCGTGCCGGCAGTTCAGAAAGATCGGATTTTTTCACCAAAAAGGAGGAAGCTTTGGTGTAAACGCCAATATCTACACATTGCGTTTCACCGCAGAAAAGTGTGCCGGGGTAGAGATAATGCCCCCATTTTGCCGCGGCAATGGCTACCGTTACCTTTGCCGGGAGGGCAATGCTCAAGATGCTACCAGTGTCGCTGTGCACGCCGGAGGGAATATCCAGGGCCAGTACGGGAATACCGGTAGCGGTGATCGCTTGGATGCAGTCTTTGATTTCCCCCTCAATGGGGCGGCAGAGGCCGATGCCGAAAATGGCATCCACCACTGCGGTCACGCCCCTGGTGTCAAGGGAGGCTTGCATCTTGACCGTGTCGGTGAGCAGGGCGTATTGTCTCGCGCATTCCTCGCTCATCGCCGTTGGGTCGGGAGTGCCGTCGGTTTGCCGCTTGCCCAGATAGAAAACAGAGGCTTTTCCGCCTGCTTCAGCGAGAAATCGAGCCATGGCGAGGCCGTCACCGCCGTTGTTGCCGCTACCGCACAAAAAAAGGACGTGTGTGGTATCAAAGCGGTCCTTCAACACTTGTAAAGCGGCTTTTGCGGCACGCTCCATCAGCACTTGTGAGGGCACGCCGCCGGCTATGGTTGCTTCATCGGCGGCACGCATCTCAGCCGCAGTTAATAAGTCTAACACGAAAAGCTCCTTTCCCTGCCAATGGCAAAGATCGTTCTACCTTTATTTTACCACATTTTTTGCAAATGAGCAAGCTTTCTGAATAAAAGATACACTTTTGCTGCCCTGAAAAACGCAAACGATTACGATTTTAGCGAGGCGGTAAAAAAAGAGTACGGCAAATATAAGGAGAAGCACGGGCAGGATATTGACGATGCCACCGCCCGTGAGGAGATCGTGGCGCGCGCCTGCGAGGATCTGTTCGGTCGCAGCGAGGCTATCCGGCAATTCCTTGCGGATTTTGCCGAGAAAAACAAAGAAGCCGCCACGGGCTTTACCGCAGCGGTGAAAAAGGTTTTGGCGAAGATCAAAGAGTTCTTTGAAAATCTGATGTTCGGTCACGGCTCGCGCACCCTGGAGGCAGGAATCGTGCGCAAGTGCGGCACCGACGTGGTGGACGGTCTGATGGCGCAGTACGAAAAGACCTTTTTTGCTGCTCTGGAGGGTAACGCCGCCCGTAACGCCCTCGGCGAGTTTGAGCAGGGCGGGATTCGCTATTCTCAAATGAATGATGACAGTCTTGAATCGAATGTGGATCGCGTTTTACAAATGAGCGATGATGAGGCATTGCAAAACAAAGCGGCGGGCAACTACATTTCCGTGATGACATCCACGCCAGCGGTCGTAATCGAAAATGTGCCAGATGCCGAAAATTTGAAAATCATCATGCGTTTTGATGCATTTTATCTTGCTACGCGCCAAACCGGTATTTTGGAGGGGCATTATCACAATTATGGTGACATAATGAAGAAGCTTCCTGATATTTTGAGTGATCCGCTGGCCATCGTACGGATGGATAACGGTCGCCTTAATTTCTTTGCGACGGTTCCGCATCCAAAGGGAAGCAATAATGTTATTTCGTTGGAATTGAATACGGTGAAAGATATCGATTCTCAATACAGCAAATACAATTTGATTATTACCGTGACACCTGCGAAAGACAATTATGTGCGAAACACGCTAACAAAGCACGGTATTAAAGTGGAATATAAAAAAGAAGATTTGCCGCAAGTTAATAACCAACTGTACGAGTGGTTGGCCATTATTAACGACAAATCTTCCAATAACAGTATACCACAAAACGCAGAAATGTCAACACCCGATGCAAAAAAACTTTTGGAAAATCGTGTTTCGGGTGATGATCTGCTGAATGCGCAAGATCTGATCGCCGATGTGCAGGAACTGGGCGGGCAGGTTGACGAGTATGGTTATATCACGTTGTATCACCGAACCTCGGCGGACAAAGCGGCTGCTATTCGCTCCACGGGTGAGATGGTGGCAAAGGAGAACGGACTGTTCTTTTCGACCAAACAAGAGGGGCAAAATGTCGGCTACGGCGATACCGTTGTGACATTCTCCATTCCTGCTGAAAAACTGCTGCTTGACGATATTTTTGACGATGAAGCGCATCTGCGCTTTCCGTTGGACAAGCCCGGGCGTGTTTCTGTGCAGGAGTATCTGGTAAGCGAGGATACAGGCAACACAGGGGTGCACTCCGACCCCGAGGATGATATAGACAACAGGACTTTTTCTTATAACGAGCTTGTGGCTAAAGGGGATCTGCAGGGCGTTGTGATTGGCAAGGCAAGGCAGGTACCGTTGAAGGCAGATGGCAGCATAGATGATGATGCCATCGTAAAAGACGTGAAAAGTAAATGCCAGACCGTTACAACGAAGGGCGGAACCACATATTTTGTCAGCGTTCCGGATATTGGCAGGAATGTTGAAATCGTGAACGGCGGCATTACACACGGATTTATGAAACCTAACGATCAAAAAAAGGGGGTTCCGAGACCACATGCTTTGATCAATGCCAGAGTGGCGTTGAATCTTTCACAAATATTAAAAAATTCCATCGAGGTGAATCGTTCTCAACGCGGAACCAACATTGATGTGCCCTATACTCACGTAATGATGGGAACAGCGGCATTGGAAGATGCGCAAGGCAAGTTGGAGTATTATGCAGTCAGAAGCATGATACAGGAAAGGAAAAATCAAAATCCTATTTTGGTCGAAGCTAATGTGCTTGGAAAGCTACATGCTGCGAACGCACAAAAAATAAGCACCCCTACTGTTCGGGGCGCCCAAAATGGCGTTGCCCTCGCAGATGGCGATGCTTATGCATATAGTATAGCCGATTTTTTGCAGGATGTCAAGGGGGTATTTGATGATACTTTTTCGCTTGACGTGTATAACCGGCTGGGAGTGCAAAGAAAAGCATCTGAATTTTCGCAATATTTGCTCCACTCCGACCCTGAGGACGATGTGAAATCTGACCGCGAGATTCTGGCAGGAGCGCTCATGAGCGTGGCGCAGAACGAGATCGAGCGCAACGCCTTGAAGGTTTACCAGGGGTATGTCAAGCAGTTGGACGACAGAACCGCGCGGCTGCGGGAGGTGAATGCCGAGATCCGTTCGATGATGTTCCAAAAGGGTGCCCGTGACGAGGCCTATACCAAGAAATTGGAGGGTCTGAAGGCAGAGAAGGCAACGCTGGAAAGAGCCATTGACAGATGGGACAGAAAGCTGTTTGCGCTGGAGGTCACCAAATCCTTGCAGGATCTGCTTGACCGAGAGAAGCAGCGCACCGCCAAGCTGTGGATCGATGCCGGGCGCAAGGCCATGAACAACTACCGTGAGAAGCAGCTGTGCCGTGTCTATACGCAAAAGATCGAGGACAAGGCGAAAAATTTGCGCAAGATGCTGCTGGAGAACAGCGAGAAGTATCACATCCCCGATGCCTTCAAAAAGCCCGTGGCGGCGTTCCTGTCACTCCTCGACTTTTCCTCGGAGCGTGCCTTGCAGGGCGGGGAGCTGACGAAAAAGGATATGGAGCTGCAGGCGGCCTTTGCGGAGGTGGTGACGTTGCTGGAGTCGCTGACCGATGAGAACAGCAGCGAGTATGTAAACGGCCTTGATCTGCCGCCCGATGCGGTGGAGGAGTTTGTGTCGCTTTCCAAGGAGGTGGCACAGATGGCCATTGACGGCCGAGAGGGCGACACCATGGTGCTGCGGCGTATGTCCTCGGAGCAGCTGAAAACGCTGAATACCACCCTTTACGCCATGACCCGTGCTGTGCGGCAGGCCAACGACCTGTTTGCCAACGAGCGGTTCCGCCACGTGTCGGAGATCGCACTTGACTTTATCGGCAACAGCGAGCAGTACGCCGCAAGGGAGCAGCGGAGCAAGATCAGCGATTTTCTCTCCTGGGAGAACATGGTGCCTTACTATGCCTTCCGCCGTCTCGGTGCCGCCGGCGAGGCTCTTTTCAAGGGCTTTATGCAGGGGCAGGACACATTCGCTTTCCTTGTCAAGGAGATCATTGACTTTACGGACAAGCTTTATACCGAGGAGGAGGTGAAGGAATGGTCGCGGCAGGTGCACACCTTTGACGGTACCAACGGCAAGGTGTATATCACCACGGCGCAGATCATGTCGCTGTACGAGCTGTGGAAGGACAAGGACGCGCGGCAGCATATCCTTGGCGGTGGTGTACTCGTCCAGGATCTTGATTTCGGCATCAAGAAAAAATACACCAACGACCCCGACGGCACGGCCCTGGGGGAGCTTGTGGTGGATGCTATGTTTGCCAAGCTCACGCCCAGGCAAAAGGCGGTAGCGGACAGCTTGCAGAAATTTATGGCAGAGGAATGCGCCAAGTGGGGCAACGAGGTCTCCTATAAGCGGTGGGGCATTCGCATTTTCGGGCTTGATTACTACTTTCCGATCGAGAGCGACAAGAACACCGTCGCCGCCGACGTGGAGCAGAGAGCCAAGGAAAGCGGGCTGTTCTCACTGCTGCATAAGTCCTTCACCAAAAAGCGTGTGCTCAATGCCAACAACCGTATCATGATCCGCAGTGTGTTTGACGTATTTGCCTCGCACACCACGGATATGGCCAAGTATCATGCCTTTGCGTTGCCGCTGCTGGATATGCAGAAGTTTATCAATTTCAAGGAGAACGTGACCAAAGAGCAGGCGGCAGCCGAGGCGTATGGAAGTGCCGAAGTGAATGAGGATATTAAGGTGCTGGTGAAAAAGGTGAAGGGCAATCAATACAAAAGTAACGATTGCGTTTCTTTAGGAACACTCGATGCCACCAATGCTGCAAAAATTCAAGAAATCACAGGGAGGGATTTTTCTGGTTATGAGGTGCTATTGGAAGCGCGTCAAGTAAAACATATTCTTAATCGTCACGGAGAAAACGGTAAAGCGAACGCTTCTATGGCTGATGATAGCGATATTGCAAAAATGCAGTTTGCTATGCTGAATGCCGATGAGATTAGAGATGCTGGCCTTTCGAATGCATATGTGTATTTTGATGGCCGTAAGAATCGGCTATCACCTACTGTTGTGTATGAAAAAGCCATAGGCAAAAATTCGTATTACGTTATTCAAACCGTTGCAGATACGGCACGAAAGAAACTGTACGTGGTAACCGCTTTTATCGGTGAGAGCCAAATAAAAAAAGGAGCCCCACAATCCACCGATGCACAAGGCTCCGATGAAACGGCCAAACCCGCAATTGTGGGAACTCCCACTAACAGTATAGCACAATCGAGCGGTATTGTCAAGATGGGAATTTCTACCGACGACGAGCAAAAGGACACCTCTTTCACCACGAAGGAGGTCCGCACCTCGATGGAAAAAGCCTTTGGTACGGCGGCTTACAAGTACATCGAGCAGTTTCTGATCGACCTGAACGGGCACAGGTCGGACCAGATGGCATTTTTGTTGAATTTAGGGTACAGTAAGGCAAAATCGGGTGCATATCACATTAAAAAAGAGTGTGGCGGTGGGTTTGTATCTATGATACAATGATGTTAAGATTGGCGCTTTGGCAAAAATGCGGCAATATGTTTTACGCATCGCAAAGGAGGATAACCGAAATGAACGAAAAAGCAAAATTTATTTGTAACCCCCTCACCAAGCCCGACCCCAAGGAGCATCCTTGGGCAGCGTCGCGTTTTTTTAACAGCGCGGACCGCACCCTGACCCCCGGTGATGGCCTTTCTGCGTTTCGCTGTGAGTTTGATCTTCCCAAGGGCACCGAGAAGGTGACCTTGACCGCCACCGCTCTCGGTGTGTTTGACGTTTACGTCAACGGCAAGCGTGTTGGTAACGAGGAAATGAAGCCCGGCTGGACCGATTATGCCTGCCGTGTGTTTGAATTTGAATACGATATTACCGATCTTTGTGAGGAAAAAAGTGCCCTGATCGCCACCGTTTCGGGCGGTTGGTTCAGCGGTCGCATCTCCTTTGGCACCTACGGCTGGCAGGTGCCCGCCTTTGCCGCGGAGATCAATTATTACGATAAAGACGACAACCGCATCGGCGGCGTTGTATCCGACGAGAACTGGGATACCGTGATCGGCGGTCAGATCCTGTTTGCCGACATCTGGGACGGTGAGTACCGTGATGCCACCATGCCGACGTCAATACCTTCCCGGCGGCCTACGCCTGGAAAAAAGCATCGCTGTTTGACGGCAACACACCGGCTATCGTGCCCCATGTAGGCGAGCCGATTCGTGTTCGTCCCACCTTTAACAGAAAGCCCATGAGCGCCGTGCTTTACAGCGAAACGGCCGATAACGGTACCGATTTTGGCGAGATCGTGCCGATCTTTACCAAGGTTGGCGGCGGCTGTGAGCGTACCGTTTTGCACGCCGGAGAGCATTTGATTTTGGATATGGGTCAGGAGATGGTCGGCCGCCCCTCAATTACCGTTAAGGC
>SVQT01000004.1 GCA_015065215.1 Oscillospiraceae bacterium
CATCATGATGTGTCTAATTTATTTTTATAAAGGCGCCACACTCACTACCAAGAAGTCAATTGACCACAAAGCCATTATCCAGAAGCGCAGCAAAGACTTTGGCGGCAGTTTTGAAGATCCCGACATTATGAAACCCCATGGCCGCTCGAGAAACAACTATTATAAATACAAAATAGAGAACTCAAATCTTAAGCCCATCGCTTTTTGGGCTTTTAATTAAGCTATCCCATTTTACGAAGTGTGGACGGGGAGGCTCCATAGTGCTCCTTGAAGGCTGTTGAAAAATGTGCGGTGGTGGCAAACCCCGAGGCAACTGCGATCGTGTCTATTGACATATGCGTTGTTGTGACAAGGTTATAGGCATATGTAAGCTTTTGCTTTAACGCATATTTGTGTATCGTCATACCCTCGTGCTTTTTGAACACCGCATTGATGTAAAAAGGATGATAGTGAAGTTTATGCGCAATCTCCGAATTTGAAAGAGTCGGTTCTTCGCTCAAAATGGTCTTGATTGATTTACACAGGCTGTGCTCCTCTCCGCCCAATATATGTCTATAAATATTTACGAGTATCATTCTCATTTGTGCGCTTTGCATTTCGACATATCCTTCATTTTTCGCAAGACTTTCGGAAAGGATCCGCCCAAGCTCATACTCACACCATGTTGAATTTTCCAAGTGCACAACGTCCTCGAAGTGATCACAGCATATAACACTCGAAGTGTTCAAAATTCCGTATTTCTTATCCGCTTGATAGATCTGCGGTGCCATTGGGAGAATGTCGGTAAAGTCACACGAAAAATCAAAGTTTACCGTATAAAAAAGAAACTTCTCGTTTTCCTCGGACATTATTTTATATGGAGTTCCCGCGGGATAGTAGATCAGCGTGCCGGGTGAGAGCGAATAGACCTTATTTAATGTCTCAAAGCTTGCTTTTCCCGATACGGTATAAAGCATTCTGCAATCTCCGGCAATAAGAAATTTTCCCGGTATAAAATATGTGCTTTTCGCAATATAACGTATAAATGGGTCTATTTTGCAGTTCATAACGACAATTCCAATCTTTGTTTTTCGAAAAAATCTCTTTGTTATTCGTATTGATTATATCATGTTAGTTTGATAATATCAATAGTGCAAGAAAATGTCTTCTTATGCACTATTATATTTTTTGAGAGGTTTACCGTTATGAGAATCGGAGCTGTAAATTGGGACTGCTCGCTTCCCCCAAACACATTTTTCGGCAGTTATTTTGCCAAAACGTTAAGCTTTAAAAAATGGAGAGCCCGCGTACCTTACTATGCGGATATTATTTCCGAGGATAATGTCTGCTGTCATCTGCGCACGGCAGACGAATTCGATGTGGAATTGCAATATGCTATTGATGCCAATATAGACTATTTTGCTTACGTATGGCATACCGACGACAAAACGGCCAAGCCTGACCCTGACGTAAAAACTTCTGTCACGTGGCCTCACGCATGGACTCAGGACTATGCAAGAAAGCTTCATCGAAAGAGCGCGCTGAATAAAAGGATCAAGCTTTGCGCCATCCTTCTCTGCAGTCAGCCTTACGTAGAATCCGACTATGCAAGTCTTGCCGAAGAAATGAAGGAAGAATACTACGAAAAGATTGACGGAAGGCCTCTCGTTTATTTGTTCGGAGGTTACAGAACCGACGTTATAGATATTCTCCGCGGATTTCGGGAGAAGTACAACACTGCCGAACCGTATATCGCATTTATGAACAACGGTGTCGAAAGCCCTGACGGAGATTACTCAAGAGCGGACGCCGTCAGCGCGTACAACTGCAGCGGAAATCGCAAAAATATAGCTACCTATGCAGAATTGCTTGACGAGCAGATAGCCGACAACGAAGACAGAAAAAAGTACGGCATCAATATAATTCCTTCGTTTACCGTCGGTTGGAATCCCCTTCCGAGAATAGAAACTGTAGTTCCTTGGGTGTCGTATCGTCAGTTAATATATTCCGAAAGAGCAAGCGCCTCGGAGCTTGAGGCGGGCATGAAAAAGCTTGCCGCATGGATACGAGAAAACAGAGTTCATGTCAAGGTGGATCACATTCTGACATTTGCATGGAACGAATTTGAGGAGGGCGGGTACATTTGCCCGACTTACAGAGAAGACGGAAGCATAGACGGATCTTTGGTAGATGCGTTTGCTAAAGCCGCCGAGATCCTTCGTTCCGAATCGGGCGGGAAGTAAACCGTGGAAATACAGATAATCGCATTTATAGTTGGGGCGCTCGGAATTTGCGCAAACGTTGTTATTTATCAGCAAAAAAACGGCAAGTATTTATTGGTATACAAGCTTATATCTGACATGATATGGGCGATGCATTATTTTCTCCTCAGCGGATACAGCGCTATGGTGGTCGCATGTATCGGTATAGCCAGAGAGTGTGTTTTTCTCAACAAAAAGCACAAATGGGCACAAAGCGATCTTTGGCTTTTGCTATTCGTGCTGTTGAGCGTTGGATCAGCGGCTCTTACCTGGAAATCGCCTATGAACCTGCTTCCAGCAACGGCATCGGTGCTTTCGGTTTTCAGTTTTTGGAGGGCTAAGCCAAAGCTTTCCGGGATTCTCGCATATCCGATCTCCCTCTGTATGCTTACATACGATATTTTTATTTTTTCTTATATGGGTATCGCAAACGAGATCTTTACTCTTCTATCAACCACAGTCTCAATAGCGATCAACAAAAAGCGGAAAAGTAAACTCGACACAAATAATAATCTGTAATACGAAAGAATTTTCATAAAAATCACAGATTGAACGCAGAAGCATCCGCAACTTTTTCGCAAACAATTGTCTAAGCCCATTCGCGAACACATCAAAACGCGATATAATGCATTTGTTAAATTCCAAAACGATGTGTTCAGCGAAGGCAATTTCACAAGGCAAACAATGCAAAAGTTTTATAAAATAAGACTTTTCACAAAGCCTCCACGCTCCGAAGCCACACCAAAGCCCTGAAAGCGTCGAGATGATGGGCCTCATACTCCTTGCTCGCTCAGCATCTGCGCTTCGCTTGCTGCTTGGTGCTTTGCACCTTGTTGCGCTTTGCGCAACGCTCGCGGAGCAATCTTCCTCGGCTCGCTTGCAAGCGAGCTTGCAGACTCGCACTGCGTCGATTATCCGGCGCAGGTAACAACCCCATGGTTGGTATGACGGTGGCTGTGGCTGTGGCTATCGAGGAAGCAAGCAAATAAGTCTTGATTTATAAGGCTTTCGTAGGGGCGTGCATTGCACGTCCGCGGACGACCGATGGTCGCCCCTACAAATAACTCCATAAAAAAGTTGGACACATCATTTTAAGGTTTTGCCTTGATGATGTGTCCAACTTTTTATTTAAATAAACCAACAGCTTGACTATAAGCTTTCAAGAAATGCGAGTAGGAGTATCTTTTGCTTGGGGGAAAGCTTAGAAAAAGCAGCCGCGGTCTCATCCGAATCCGCTTCTTCCTTGAAAAACTCTTGAACAGAGATGCTCATGGCGTCGCACAAAAGCTGAAGATGACCAACGGTGATGTCTGCCTCGCCAAGCTCAACACGTCGCAAATGTGTTTGAGATACACCGGCTCTTTCTGCCAAGCCATTTTGCGTAAAGCCGCACCGTTTCCTTAAATCAATCAGTCTTTTACTAACATTCATGGTTTTCTCCTCGTTAGTCTTATAAGAATATATTAACACAAAACTGTGCCAACAATTATGCTTATAAGCTTGACAAATTATTCCTATAGTGTTATAATTGCTAATACATATCTAATTATGGAGAAAAATGCCGTAAAAAAACAAGATGCTTTCCTTGTTATAATACATTTCGCACCGAAAAGCCTGCAACGGTTGTTATTCTGCCTATTAATCCGTGGCAAGCTTGGCGGAGCACCAAAACGGAGAAGAAAAAGAAGAAAAGGAGAAAAAAGATGAAAAAACACATGCTCAAAGTGTTTCTGGCAACCCTGATGCTGGTCGGTTTGATCATTGGATTTTGCATCATCGCAGGCGCAGAGGAAACGCCGACGTACGTTGCGCAGGTTGGTAACACCAAGTACGAAACCATTGACGAAGCGGTTGCCAATTGGACGCACAACACCGAGCTGACGCTTCTTGCCGACGTGACACTGAGCGATGTCGTGCAGATGAAATCCACGGAGAAGCACACCCTGAATCTTGGCACCTATACGCTGACCGCTGCCAGCGGCAAGCATGCGCTTGAAATCACGTCGGAGGGGGTCACATCCCTGTCCACCGCCTTGATCATAAAGGCAGACGCAACCAACCCCGGCGGCATTGTTGCCACGGGCAAGTCCTGCATCTATCATAACAAAAAGTCGGGAGTGTCAAAGGACCGCCCCGTCATCCAAATTACCGGCGGTGTGTTTAACGGCAGCTATGCCATCAATGTTACCGGTAACGGCAATGCGAACGGCCCCAGTGTCGAAATTAGCGGCGGCGTTTTTCATGCAAATGTACAAGTTAACAAGTCGAAACTGATAATTTCCGGCGGCACCTTCCACAAGTCCGTTGCCGGCACGGGCGATAGCTCCTCGAACCGATTGTTCAAGGGCGGTCGCTTTAGCAGCTTCGGCTTCATGACCGCCGATGCCGCAACCAAGTTTACTGTTGGCTCGGGAAGTGGCGTATTTAACACCGGTATGTATGTGGATGCCGAGGGCTATCTTGTTGTTGGCGGCCCCGTCATTACAACTCCCGGCACTGCGTATCAGGCATCCACGACCTATGATGCCTGGAACTCCTACTTGAAGTACAGCAGCGCCGCCGCAAACGGTCTTTACTGGAGCGATATCAACACCGCCATGACAAAGAAGCCCAGTGGCAGTATCACCGTTTACGTGGACGAGCTTGATATGACAGGCAGTAGCTTTAAGGGCAAGCTGATCCTTCCCGAGGACGGCAGGTTGTCGGTAACATTTGCTGAGGGCACCACGCCCGCATGGTCTGTCATCACCCAAGCGGAGGGTCAAACGGTCGTTTACACCGAAACGGTCGTCGACGGCGCTGTAATACGCAATTATTCCCTGCTCTGCGTTTCCCAGAATCTTGCAGACGCCGGTGCTGTTCAGGTCACCACCGCACCCACGGCAAACAGGATAACCTTGGTTGCCGCACCCGGCGAGGATTACTATTTCGTGAACTGGACCAGCGGTGATGAGGTAGTCGGCACCGAGGTCACCTGCCTCATTGATCCCGCCGCATATGCCGACGTTCAGGCAAACTTTGCACCCAAAACGCCGGAGCAGACACCGGCAGGCTCCTTTGAGATGCCCGATAAGATTATCGGTCTTGTGCCGGGGGCACAGTATAGCGTTACATGCAACGGCAACCCGACTGACTGCACCGCAAACGATGCCGGTGAGATTGCTGTACCGGATACGTGGTACGGTCAGGATATCGCCATCGTGAAAAAGGCGGTGAATATCACGTACCGCGACAGTGAGGCGCAGATCATAACGCTTCCTATTTGCTATACCGTTACCTACTTTTACGGCGAGGGCTTCGATTCTGAGGAGATCCGGCTGTTTGGATCTGCCGTCCTCGAATTCCACTCACCCAAATTCATCTCGGGTATGATCTTTATCGGCTGGTATGACGATGCCGACTTCACCGTGCCGCACAATTTTGACGTTGCTGTTACCGCAAGCATAACGCTGTACGCACGCCTTGTCGATCATAACAGCGATATGAAGAAGCTTGGCGATGCGCTCGATGCCGCCATTGCCAACCTTAACACTGCATTGGAAAGCAAGGCGGATGCGACTACCGTTACCGCAGCAATTGAGGCCCTGCAGGCTATCATTAACGCCCTGGAGGATGCCAAGGACGATTACATCGAGGCAGACGAGACGCTGAAGGAAGAGCTTTTGGCAGCAATCGATGCCGCCAAGCAGGAGGCGATCGAAGCCGCCAAGGGATACATCCCCCACATCGGTGAGAACGGCATTACGCCGCTTATTCGGATCAATGCCGGAACGCACGAGTGGGAGGTTTCCTACGACAACGGTCTGACCTGGAGCTCGCTTGGTGCAAAGGCACCCGTTGCACAGGAGAATACCGAAAAGGAAACGGCTGCCAAGGAGAACGAAGAGAAGGATGCTGGCGAAAGCAACGATGTTTTGACCGTTTCCGCCGCCGTTACCGGCACGGCGCTTGCAAGCAATAGTATTGTCATGGGTGCCTGGTCGATTCTGAAAAAGAGAAGGGGATTACTGTAATGTGCGTCGGTTCGTGATATGAAACGACATATTCGGACAATATTGAGGAGTGTAATGTAGAAAATGAATACTATGCTTATTATTTTCATGGCAGTAGTCAGTGCCGTGACCATCATTTCAACCTTTGCTGTTTTACGCGAGATCGTAAGGGAAAAGGGTAACAGCAAGCGCGCACGCATCGAAGCAGACCGCGAAATACGCGCTGCCATGATTGCCGCGATCGCCGAGGAGCGCGCAAAAATGGAAGCTATGAACGGAGAGATGCGTTCTGCCTGCACTGCGGAAAGCCTTGCTGCATCTGTTATTGAGAAGCCCTCCGCACTTGAACCGGAGGTCAAGGAAGCGCAGGAGCAGGAAAACGAAGAGGGCGAGGGAACGGTAAGCTTTTCCGCAACACAGCGCCAGACCCTTGAAGAGCAGTACGCCGCTCTTAGCACCGAGCAAAAGGAATTTTACGATAAAATTGCCGCATATGCTGCCGCAAAAAAGGGCAGCAAATGCATGAAAAATCAGCGGTACGAGGAATACAAGCTCGGCTCCAGCCGCATTGTCCGTCTGCGTATCAGGCGCGGTATCGTGCACTGCGAGTTTGTGATGATCAACCGCGACTTCCGTAACCACATCAGCGAAAGCAAGGTCTCTGTCAAGGAAGCCGCCACCGTTATCAAGGTGCAGGAAGCCGCCGCAGTCGAGGTCGTGCTCAGCAGCATTGATCTTGCTGTCCAGCTGATTGAAGAGGAGCGCGCCTACAAAAAGCAGCTTGCAAGAGAGCGCCGCAGGCAGGCAAATCACCGCGCAGAGTAGCAAATTTTAAACATGTAAGGAAAAACAAAACCACGCGTTTCACGCGTGGTTTTGTTTTTTGCCTATTGAAATGACCACTCAAATATGCTACAATGAAAAAACAAGATGGCTAAAATAAAAAAACATCTCAGACTTTTTACCGCAAAGCCGCCTTGTTATCGACGCTTGTAAAGGAGTGTATTACGATGGATCGGATCATTCTGCATCTGCCTTCCTTCCATACACACGCACTGATAGCGCTTGATCTTACAGTGTAAATGTGCCGACATTTTGCGATTGCCTATTGATTGTGACGGCGATTTTCGATATAATTTAAGTAAAGCCACATCCTGCCGGGGCAAGCTTGGCACGGCAAGAAATGCTTTTGAACGAAAAGGAGTACGTGATGAAAAATTTTGAGCTTTATAATCCCGTTCGAGTGATTTTTGGAAACGGCGAGTCTGAGGATATTGGCCAATACGTTGATGGGCTTGGCAAAAAGGCCTTAGTCGTATCCTACGGCAGCGCCACGCTGAACGCGCTTCGGGGGCGCGTAGAGGCCTCGCTTAAGAGCCGCGGCATTGAGGTGGTGCCCTTCTATTGCATCACGGCAAATCCCTTGCTCTCTCACATTCGCGAGGCCGTTGACATTTGCCGCGCGCAGGGCGTTGATTTTTGCATCGCCGTTGGCGGCGGTAGTGTGATGGATTCCACAAAGGCGATCGCCGCCGGCGCTTTATACGAGCATGATCTTTGGAAAATGTTCATCTCCCGTCACGACTGTGACGTTTGCATTCCGCCCGAAAGATCGTTGCCCACCGTGATGATTCCGACCTTGCCTGCCACCAGCAGCGAAATGAACTGCATCGCAGTTGCCACCAACGATGAAACCAAGGAAAAGGCGTATATCTACACGGCGGCACTGTATCCCACGCTCGCGATCATGGATCCTGCATTGACCTGCACGCTGCCCGCCTCTCATACCGTGGTGGGCGCGGTGGATGCGATGTCCCACGTGCTGGAGGCGTATCTGAACGGGGACCAGCGCTCTCCCTTGCAGGACCGCCTGCACGAGGGCATTCTGGTTACGATCATGGGCGAGCTGCGCGAGATTTTAAAGGACCCCACCAACGTAGAGCATCGCGCCAATATGCAGTGGGCGGCGTGCCTTGCCTGGAATGGCTATTTGCAGTCCGGCCTGGATGCGCCCACGCCTATGCATCAGATGGGGCACGTGCTGTCTGCGCTGTACAATACGCCCCACGGCGTGACACTGGCGATCTTTATGGATGCCTTTTTCAGATATACGTCAAAGCTGAACGAGGAGCGAGCCCGTCGCTTTGCGCTTTTAGGTGTTAAGATCTTCGGGCTTGATCCTCAAATGCCCGCGGCGGAGGCAGCCGCCAAAACCGTTGATATGATGGTCAGCTTTATGGACGAGATCGGTGTGCCTCACACGCTTTCGAGCGCGGGGATTCCGCTTTCCGATATTGAGAAAATTGCGGACGAGATCGTTGCGCACGGCTGCAATGCAGAGGGTATGCTTCCCTCAATTCCTCCCATCGGCACAGAGGGCATTATGGAAATATTGAATATGGCCAAGGGAGAATAAAGCAAAAATCTTATCAAAGAAAAAACAAGATGGCTAAAATAAAAAACATCTCAGACTTTTTGCCGCACCGCTGGCTCTGAGAGAGGGAAATTGTGGTCGGTGGTCAAGGCGCACGGCTGGATGTCCTACGAGCTTAGTGTCCGAGAGGGTGTTACGAACACGCTGGTCATTCTTGGAAAAGGGCAGGAGGGGCACCTCAGCTTTACCTTGAGTGTGGATGGAGAGGTCACGCGTCACCAAAAGGCGGGCGACGGCATCCTGGAATGCGAATATCTGTTCACGCCTGCCGCGGGAAAGGATAAGGTCACTGTGAAAATAGAGAGAAACTCGGAATATATGCCCTATATTTACACCTTGAAAATCAAATTTGATAGCATTTCTACCTAAGAATTTCTACCTAAAAGCCGCTTTGCCATCACTTTTTTGATGGCAAAGCGGCTTTGCTTTTTGTGTGTTTTTTTGTTCGGCGCTCATGTGGAAGCATCTTTTCGTGTCAAAGCATTACTGCCAATAATCAACCTCGTGGGGCAGATCAATATCCTTGGCGCAAAACACAGGGGTCTTTCCTTCCTTTTTTTGTCGGCGGTAGTCCTTCAGCGCCCGGAAGGCATATCTGCCAAGGAAAAGGATCACCGGCATATTGATAATCGCCATCATACCCATCATCACATCGGCCAGATCCCAAAGCAAACCGGCACTGAGCCCGGCGCCAAGGAAAATCACCCCTACCGCCACAATATAATAGATATAATTGAAGCGCTTACCGGGGGTATGGCCCAAAATATGGCTAAAGGCCTGATTGACATAATATAGATTGCCAAGCAGGGTTGTAAAGGCAAACAAAATCATGGCCACTGTAATAAACCAAGGGCCAAAATTACCCAGAGCATTTTGCAAAGAGGCCTGTACATACGGTGCGCCCGCCAAATCGACGGCAGGCTCGACGCCGGAGCAAAGACACATAAAGGCGGTAGCGGAACAAACCAAAAGCGTATCAATGAAAACCGAAAGCACCTGTACAAGTCCTTGCTTTGCAGGATGACTGATTTCGGCGGAAGCGGAAGCGTTGGGAGCGGAACCGACACCGGCCTCATTACTGAACAGGCCGCGTTTGACGCCGTACATCAGGCAGGAGCCACCGAAGCCGCCAAAAATAGCACGAAAACGAAAGGCCTCGCTAAAAATCCTTCCAAAGACTGTAGGCAGCAGCTGAATATGCATGCAGACAATGATCAGAGCCATTAAAATATAGGCAATGCCCATCACGGGGACCAGCACGCCTGTGATCTTCAACACACGGGAGCCGCCGCCAAACAGACAATACGCCACCGCGGCTGCCACGATCAGACCGATGATCCACGGGGTCATCTTTGGATTATAAAAGGAATAGCCGGAAAAGGTTGATTGCAAATTATACGAGGCCAGCATGTTGAAGCCAATGCCGTAGGTCAGGATCAGCAAAACCGAGAATACAATGGCAAGCGGGCGACATTTCAGTGCCGTTTCAATATAGTAAGCAGGGCCGCCGTAGCATCCTTCTTGTCCGCGCTTTTTGTAAATCTGCGCTAACGTGCTTTCCACAAAGGCAGAGGCGCTGCCAATTAAGGCGATCACCCACATCCAGAAAACCGAGCTGTAGCCGCCAAGACACAACGCGGTAGAAACGCCGATAATGTTACCGGTACCCACACGTGAGGCAGTAGAGACCATCAGTGCGCTAAAAGAGGAAACCCCCTTGCCATCGGCCGGTTTTTCGGTGACCACGCGCAGCTGATCGCCGATTGTGCCAAACTGGGCAAACTTGGTACGGCAAGTAAAATACAGACCGCCAAGCACCAACAAAATCACCAACACATAACTGTACATGGCATTGCTGATTTGAGAAATAACATTACCAAACATATTGCGGCTCCCTTGATTATATTCTTTTTTATTATAGACAGAAAGCCAGGAAAAGTCAAGAAAAAGTCAATTTTTTCGTGCCAGTGCCACAGCGCCGAGCTTATTTCTCTTGCCTTTCGGGTAGGCCAAACAAAAAAGCACCCGTTTGGGTGCTTTTTTGTTTGTGAAGGGCGGACGGAAAAGATATTTTTGCGAGTTTTTGTGTGGATTTGAACCCAAATATAATTAAATGTTTTTCGACCGTAGTGAGAAAAGCTACATCAGTACCTTTTCACTATTCACTTTTACCTATTACCTATCGACAAGTTTGGTGCGAGAAGAGTGAAAAGTGAAGAGGTAATAGTGAAGAAGTAAAAATCGACAAGTCTCTGTCGAAACTTGTCGATTTTTGGCCTACCCGAAAGGATTCGAACCTTCGACCTTCAGAGTCGGAGTCTGACGCGCTATCCAGCTGTGCCACGGGTAGATGCGTGTGGGGCAAGCGTTTCGGCGTTTCGCCGAAACTGCCACTGGTGGACCCGAAGGGGATCGAACCCTCGACCTCTGCGTTGCGAACGCAGCGCTCTCCCAGCTGAGCTACGGGCCCGTGTGACCCCACAACAACAGTATTATAGCACAGCTGTCAACACTTTGCAAGAACTTTTCGCAAAAATCTTGTGACAGTTCTCGACTTATGTAGGCGCCCGTACCACCACAATGCTTGCCGCCAGTCCGCCACAAAGCGCAAATCCCACGCCCTCACTCTCCACGACCGAGAGTTCGGAGCGTTTCATCACCATCTTCACCCGACCACCCGCGCGGAATGCCGCCGGCAGGATCGAGGGTGCGGCCAAAAGAATGGCGCTTTCCCCTACGCTTAATTCTGTTAAAAGCATATAACCACCTCCTGTTTCACTTCATTCCATTTTATGCGTACGGGTATAAAATGTCTTTGCCGTGTTATACTAAAATTGTTGAAAAACAGAAATTTGGAGACTTTGAAAAAATTTCCAAAAAGGTCTTGACAACGCGTAGCAATTCTGCTATAATACCCCTGTTCGATATTGCGGTGTCGCCAAGTGGTAAGGCAACGGACTCTGACTCCGTCATTTCCTAGGTTCGAATCCTAGCACCGCAGCCACCTTTTCTGACCTTAATAGATGCAGGTCGGACAAACCCAGAGTTCACAAGGGCTCTGGGCTTTTTTTATCCAAAAAAATAGGTTGAAATTAAATAGATGCCAATGGGTGTTTTAGAAGGAAGGTTGCCAGGGATTCCAACCTCTGCACAGCAAAAATTAGGGCAGATTTTGAGATTATTTCGTCTCAAAATCTGCCTTTGTGTCGTTTGCAGAAATAATAGATATTAATTAATGGGTTTGACTCGAATTTGATACATTATTTCAAAGAATTAATATACGCCGTTGGTGTCATACCAATTTTTGCAAAAAATATATTTGAAAATTGCGACGATGAGGTAAAGCCGCAAGAAAACGCTATCTCGGTCAAGGAATTGTTCGGATTTAAAGAAAGCAAAAACTGAGCTCTTTTTATTCTTTGATTTAATACGTATTGATGAGGGGATATTCCTATCCGTTCCTTAAAAATATGTCTGAATCGGTCATAACTGTAATGATATTGTGCCGCCACCTGTTTAAAATCAAATGGCTGTTCAATATTCTCATTGATATATTGCAGGACCAAGGAAAAATCCTGCGATTCGTGACCTTGATCGGAAGCTCTCTCCGCTTCAATGAGCAGCTGCGAGATCAATATGCTTACCATTTCCTCTTTGTGCGGCAGCTCTTGCTTGGATTCCTCATATAATTGCTTAACGATCGACGCAACGTTTCCCTTATAATCGGTATAAGTTCCCTCCCGAATCCTATCGACAGGAGCGTCAAAGAAAAAGTAAATGATCCGACAGGCATCGCTATCATACTCGGCATGGGGAGTGCCTGAATGAGTGATATAATAACTTCCTGTTGAGAAATTCATTTTTTTGCCGCGGATATGAACGTAGCCACTGCCCTCAAGGCAATATACCATTTCGTGATGTGCGTGTGTATGGTCATTTCCAAAAAAACCGTTTGGATGATAGATAGCAACAATCTTCTTTAATTCTTTTATCATATGCCCTCCGCTTTTGACCTTTTCTTAAATTATATCACGAAAATTACGCGAATTCAACCCGCTTTTAGCCAAATTATAAAATACTCATCCATTTTTTGATAGACACCTCCCGAGTGTGGCTGTATAATGGAATAAAAAAACGAAAGGAGTTTTGTTTATGAAAAAAGTTAAAATTGGATTTGTTGGATGTGGCTGTATCAGCCCGATTTACCTAAAAAATCTTACGAAAATGTTTAAAGAGATAGAAATCATCGGCGTTTGTGATCTGATTCGGGAAAGGGCAGAAAAGGCTGTGGCTGAATACGGAATTCCAAAGCTTTATGAGGATATGTATGAGCTATTCCGTGATCCCGAGGTGGATATCGTACTCAACATCACCCGCCCTTATGAGCATTATGAAGTAACCAAGCAGGCGCTTCTTCACGGAAAGCACGTCTATACTGAAAAGCCTCTGTCGCCAGACTTAAACGAGGCTCGGGAGCTGGTAAAGCTCGCCAAGGAAAAGGGCTTGATGCTGGGCGGTGCGCCCGATACCTTTATGGGATCGGGCATTCAGACCTGCCGACACCTGATCGACAACGGATTTATCGGTACGCCGATCGGTGGCAGCGCAAGCTTTATCAGCAGAGGCCCTGAGGATTGGCACCCTGATCCCGAGTTCGTGTATCAGTATGGAGGAGGTCCAATGTTTGATATGGGACCCTATTATATAACCGCTTTGATCAATTTGCTTGGAGCTGTGGACACCGTAAGCGGAATGACGCAGATCTCCTACCCCAAGCGACCCATTCTCAGTGAAAAGAAATACGGTACGGTGATGGACGTGGATGTCCCCACCTATGTTATGGGAACGATGCGCTTTCAAAGCGGAGCTGTGGCAAATATTTTTACCACGTTTGACGTCAGCAATATGAGTGGCGGAACAAAGCTGGAAATATACGGCTCGGAGGGCTCAATCGTTGTGCCCGATCCCAACACCTTTGACGGAGAGGTCCTTTTGAAGCGCGGACGAAGCAAAGAGATTATCTCTATGCCCCGTATTTTCAATTACTCGGAAAATTCTCGCGGCTTGGGACTTGCCGATATGGCAAAAGCACTGCAAAGCGGAAGGGATTTCCGTGCGAACTCGGAGCAACAGCTACACGTTGTGGAAGTAATGTCTGCCTTCTATACAAGCGGGGAAAAAAACGAGTTTGTCAAGATCGAATCGCCATATGAGCGCAGAGCACCTATGAAAACCACAGAGCTGGTTGGAATTTTGGAGGAATAACTATGAAGTTGCCGATTGCATTACAGCTATACTCTGTACGTGATGAGTTGGAAAAGGACTTTTTGGGAACACTGAAAAAGGTGAAGAATATGGGATATGACGGTGTCGAGCTTTCGGGGCTCAATGGTCGGGATCCCTATGAGGTCAGGCGGATGCTGGATGAGGTGGAATTAGCTTGTCCGTCATCTCATGCCCCTGTTGCCGAACAAAAGGAGGTGGGCGCATTTGCGCGGTATGCGCAAGCAGGCGTTCGTTTCGTTGCCGTTCCCTGGATGGATTATGGAAACGGGAACGAGCATCTTCGCGAGAATATAGAGACGGTGAGAATATTGGCAGAGACTGCCGCCAAGGAGGGCATTACACTTTTGTATCACAACCACGATTTTGAATTCAAAAAGATAAAAGGAAAGGCAATTCTTGACATATTATACGAGGAGATCCCCTCTTACCTGTTGCAGACACAACTGGACACCTGTTGGTTAAAATTTGCGGGAGAGAATCCCGTTACATATTTAAAAAAATACGCGGGACGCGCACCGCTTGTTCATTTAAAGGATTTTTGGTCAGACGGCGAGAACGGTGTTGCCCCCTATAATCTGATTGGAAAAACCTCGGAAGCAAGAAAAAAGACCAATTTTGAATTTCGTCCCATCGGCTACGGTGTACAGGATATTCCCGCTATCATCAAGGCATCCGAAGAAGCGGGGACAGAGTGGCTGATAGTTGAGCAAGACGAGTCTTCTGCCCGTCCTACAATGGAAGCGGCAAGGATGAGTATTGAGTATCTGCACTCTCTTTGAGGAACAAGTATGAAAAAACAGGTTGTTTTTGCTTGCGATATCGGCGGCAGTAAACTTTTGTGCGGCTTTGTGGATGAGGACGGCGGTATTATTGATACCGAAAAAGCTTTGCTGCCTGCCGATATCACAACCGAGATCATTGAAGCGCATTTGAAGAATATGTATATGGTTCTTAGTCAGAGAAATCCCGAATACCAACCGATTGCCTGCGGTATGACGATCCCCGGACTTGCAGATACGGAAAACGGGATCTGGCAATACGCCTGCTTTTCAGGGATTTCCGACTATCCCATAGCCTCCCGCATGGGGGATATATTGCATTTACCGATCTTTATTGAAAACGACGTAAACGCGTGTGCTTTGGCAGAAAAAAGATACGGCGGATGCCGTGATTGCAATGACTATTTGTGGGTCACGGTATCCAACGGTGTGGGCTGTGGACTGGTACTGAACGGGAATATTTATCGCGGCACATTCGGCGGCGCGGGAGAATTCGGGCATATCGTTGTAGAGAAAAACGGTCCTCTCTGCCCCTGTGGGCACAAAGGCTGTATCGAAGCGGTGGCGGCAGGTCCTGCAATTGCGAGACGATACAAATCGATAACGGGTAAAAGCTGTTCCGCCGCGGAAATTGCCGACTTAGCGCGAAACGGTGATCTTGATGCTTTGGCTGTAATGTGCCAAACGGGAGAATATATCGGAAGAGGTCTTGGAAAAGCGGCAAGTCTGTTAAATCTTGAACGGTACGTGCTGGGCGGAGGCGTAATGCAAAGCTTTGACCTGATGGAATCGGATATTCGGAGAGGGTTTGAGGAAGAAGCCTTTGAAGCGCCGAACCAAGAGGCAAAAATCGTTATGACTTCCTTGCAATATGAAGCGGGACTTTTGGGCGCGGCTACGGTCGCTTGGCAATCTGTATTATAAGAAAAGAGGAGCATCCAATGAACGCAAAGCAATATTTAGACTCGATGATAGATCTAATAGGACGGAGTGACACTGAAAAATTGGACGATGCGGCGGATATGATAGCAGATACTCTTAAAAAACGGAATGCAATATTTGTTACGGGAAACGGTGGAAGCGCGGCTACCGCCAATCATTTCGTTGCGGATTTTGGAAAGAACGTGGTAAAAGGAAATGAAAACAGACCCCGCGTGATGTCGCTATGCTGTAATATGGCGGCGGTGACGGCATACGCCAATGATGAGGGGTATGAAAACGCATTTTCACGACAGTTGACAAACTGGATGGAAGCGGGAGATCTTTTGATCGTAATATCCGCCAGCGGCAATTCACCAAGTGTTTTGGAGGCGTGTAATATGGCACATGGGAAGGGTGGAAAGGTAATCGCAATGACAGGCTTTAGCGGTGGAAAGCTGAAAGAAATCAGCGATATTTGTCTGCACGCAGATGACACGGCATATGAAACGGTTGAGGATGCCCACTCGGTTTTTTGTCACCTGCTGGTGTCCTTACTCAAGGAACGTACAATGCAATAAAGCATCTATTAAGGTCAGAAGAGCCAAAACAAAGGGGCGCCCCCACGGGGGTGCCCCTTTGTTTTGGCTGCGGTGCCCTGGCGCAAAGCTGCCTTGCTTAAAAAGTCTTTGCGCTGTTTTGCTTCATTTTTTGATGATATTCGCTCTGATCATATCAACAGAGCTAACCCCCTTTGCGGTAATGCCGCTGCATGAAAAGAAAAACAGATCAGCATTGAACGCTTCGATCGTGCTTTCGGTCAGCGATCCGATCCAATCATCATTTTCATATAACTCGCCGCCCGGCACGATCATCTTGGCGGATAAATGATTGCTCAGCGCGCCGACCGTATCCGGTTCGTTGGTGATCACCGTGAGATTTTCATACTTGTGAAAAAAATTGCAAGCTTTGTGACCGTCGTGCCAGAGGCCAGAAAGGCCGTCATATTATCCTGTAAAAAGCTGACGGTTGTCTGCCGACAAAAAATACCTATCGCGTTGCCGGGCAGGGCGTTTGCAAGGTCTTGGAGCAAGGTGGGATGGCATACGCCTAACAATATCGAGAGCACGTCTTCTACATCTAAATGACGTAGCCCCATTGCCTTATGGAAATGCTGTTATCGCAACGCAACCGATACAGGAACGCTTTTTTTCCATTTACGGTACGCCGAAGGTGTCATGCCCGTCACTGTTCGAAAGGCCCTTATAAAAGCGGAAAGCGAGCCAAACCCTACTCTGTATGCCGCGTCTATAATGGGCACACCATTCACAATCAGCTTTTGGCTTTCTGCCACCCTGCGCTTGAGTATGTAATCTGCTATTGTGGTGTCAAAGTGCTTTTTAAACAGTCTGGAAACATACTCTCTGCTATAAAAGAAATGTGCCGCGATTTGCGCAACCGACGATATTTGCGCAAAGTGGCTATCAATATATTTTTGCAGTGTCAGGATGTTTTCAGGGAGCACCGTGGTGGCATTGGAACACTGAGACATTTTTTTGTTAAGAAAATAGAATATTTGGATGATATAGCTCAGTCCCAGCGCTGATTCAAGCGGCGCATCGCTAAGTTCCAACGCTTGGCGCAAATTTCCAAGCAAAAATAATAGCTCTTGCTTTTCCGCGTGGGAAGAAAATGAAAAGGTAAAGTCAGCTTTTTCTCTTTGCAAAAAGGAAAGAAGACAGCCTTGTCCTATGGCGTCAAATGCCGCGGAATATAAGTAAAACACGTGCCGCTTGTACCTTGTTTTTTGGTCATTGATGGCCGACATGTGAAATTTTCCCGGCGCTATTAAAATAACGTCCGCGTAGCTCGGCCGATACACACAGGATTCGCAAATATACTCAATATTGCCTTCTTCAAAAATCACCAGTTCAAAATAATCGTGATAATGAAGACTTGATGGATAGGTGTTTCGGTTGTATTCAGTATCTCTGTAGGCGTAGGAAAGCATCTCATTGATCCTGTGATTTTCCCAATTTTTAATTTCTGAGCACCGTCTTTTCTGACTTTCTGAATAGTATGAAAGTAGCTCCATGTCTCCCCCTAAGTAGGTCACAAATCGCAAAAGATACGGCACAAAACGAGACGACTTCTTGATTTGTGAAATGATATACTATATTATATCATGATAAATTCAAAATACAAGGGGGAAAAAATGAAAACACCGCAAAATTTAAAAACACGGGTACATGAGGTAGACATCTGCGTAATCGGTGGAGGGATCGGCGGTATGCTGACAGCGATCTCAGCCGCAAGGCACGGCGCAAGGGTTGCCTTAATGCACGACCGCCCCGTTCTTGGCGGCAATGCCAGCAGCGAGATACGTATGTGGATTTCGGGAGCGGGAACACGTGTCCGCGATCTACAGGAAACCGGCATCATGGAGGAATTGCAGCTGGAAAATATGTATCGAAATCCCAAAAGGAATTTCAGTATTTGGGATTCTATCCTATATGAAATGGTGCGCTTTGAGCCAAATATAGAGCTCATTCTGAATTGCACCTGCAACGCTGCCAAAACACAGGGCAGCGCTATCAAAAGTGTTACCGGCTTTCAGTTAACGACTTATACATGGCACGAGGTAAGCGCCAAAATATTTGTGGATAGCTCTGGTGACAGCATTTTGGCACCCCTGACAGGGGCGGCATATACGGTGGGACGAGAAGCAAAGAGCGAGTATGGCGAGGAATTCGGACTTGACACTGCTGACAGGCATACAATGGGCATGAGTATTCTGCTTCAATGCAGAGAAACCGACAGCCCCGTATCTTATACGCCGCCCGCGTGGGCATACGATTTCCCTACCGACGACGCGATGAATAACAAGCCCCACAACATTTACGCGATCAACACCAATTTTTATTGGATAGAGTTGGGCGGCATGCAAAACAGTATTGACGACACCGAGGAGATACGTGACGAGCTTTTGAAAATCGCCTTTGGCGTTTGGGATCATATCAAAAATCACGGTGATCACGGCGCAGAAAACTGGGAATTGGAGTGGGTTGGCTTTTTGCCCGGCAAGCGTGAAAGCCGCAGATATGTGGGCGATTATGTCCTCACACAGCATGACGTTGAAAATTGCCCTCGCTTTGCCGATACTGTCGCCTACGGCGGCTGGCAAATCGACAATCACCTGCCCGGCGGCTTTCATATGGATGCAAAGGGGGGCAAGCACTTGCAAAAGCGCAGGCTTTCCGAGCCGTATTCCATTCCCTTGCGGGCTCTTTACTCCAAAAACATTGACAATCTCATGTTCGCGGGCCGAAACATCAGCGCCTCGCATATTGCGTTTAGCTCTACGCGCGTGATGGGAACCATCGGTGTGATCGGTCAAGCTGTGGGGACCGCCGCGGCGATTGCGGTAAGGCATCAACTTTTGCCGCGTGATGCCGCCAAAACAAAAATTGCCGAAATACAAAAAGCCCTCATGGATGACGACTGCTTCCTGCCGGGCTTTTGCCGTGAACCGTCCAGTCTTGCGCAAGCCGCTGTTCTCACAGCCGATTACGGGGATCCGTCGGCGCTGCTCAACGGTATGGACCGCCGTATATGGGGAAATGACAATGGGTATTTTGGCAAAACAAACAAGGCGATTACCTATACCTTTGATTCCTATACGCAGATAAACGGTGTCAGACTTGTATTTGACAGCGACCTTGACAGAGAGTATACCGACGGTAATCCCGACGCGTTGCATACCTCGTCAAGCATGTTTTTCCCGAAAAGCTATAACAATACCAGCTTCGGCTTCCCCAAATGTCTGATCAAGCATTACAAAATTGAGGTGATGGACAATTTGGGGCAGTGGAGCACTAAAATTGAAGTTTTTGATAATCATCAACGCTTCATCGTGCACGAGCTGAACATGATGGCAAAGGCGGTTCGTCTGATCCCGCTCAGCACCTATCATAGTGAGCGAAAAACAGAGGATTACGGATCCTCGACGGCACATATTTTCAATTTTGAAATTTTCTAATATACCTTTCATTTTGGCTGTAAAAACATCTTTACTTTTGCGGTAATCTATGGTATCATAATTAAAAAGCGTACAAAAGGAGAAGCGCGATTCTTGCCAAGGTGGTAGAGCTTATCCGCAAATACGACTGCGAGAAATATGTGTATTTCATGGCAGGAGACGCCGCTTTGTTGGAAAGGTTGCAAAGAGAATACCCTCACATTCCCCGCTGCTGCGGCGCGGGAGATGGCAAGTGGGACATCGTGGATCGCGCGATCGAATACCGTTGCAAAAAGGTACAGCTCTTCAAGCCCTATTTCAATCAGGCAATGATTGATAAGGCACACGCGCATGGCATCATCTGCAATGTGTTCTGGTCGGACGACCCGGCGGGAACCGAGAAATTTTTGGATATGGGCATTGACGTGATTCTCACCAACGATTACAATCTCATCTCGCAGGTGGTCGCCAAAAAGGAAAAATATATTACATATTAAATTTCATATAGCGAGGTATTAAAAATGCAACTAAACGGCAAAACGGTATGTTTTTTGGGTGACAGCATCACCGAGGGCGCGGGAGCCAGCCAAAAGAATAACTGCTACGTTTCTCTGTTCGGCACCGCCCATCCTGAGGCTACCGTACACAATTTCGGCATTGGCGGCACCCGCATTGCCAAGCAGAACAAGCCTTCTGAAAATCCCAGATGGGATCTGGATTTTGTCAGTCGTGTAGCAGAAATGCCCGAGAGAGCAGACCTGATCTGCGTGTTTGGCGGCACCAACGATTTCGGCCATGGCGATGCCCGCTTCGGCCATTTCGGCGACCAAACAAACGACACCTTTTTCGGTGCGCTTTACACCCTTTCGGTAGATTTGATCAACAAATATCCCACCGCGCGTATCGTGTTTTTTACGCCTTTGCATCGCAGCACCAAGCCAGAGCCCCGCTTTAAAGGAGACGGCTACTGGTCGCTGGACGACTACGCCGCGGCCATCCGCCAAAACGCCGCCTATTTCGCCTTCCCCGTGCTGGATCTGCGCACCCAGTCTGGCATTCAGCCAACTGTGCCGGTGATCAAGGAAAAATTCACCACCGACGGTCTGCATCCCAATGATGCAGGGCACGAGCGTCTGTTCCGCATGATCGACCGCTTTATCGCCAATTTGGAATAATCAAAAGGCCCCACTAAAACAAAAGGATGTGAATGGCGCTCTGCCGCTCACATCCTTTTTTTGTTTATACCGCAAAAGGTGTTGATTTTTGTCGAGTATCATGCTAAAATAAAATTACACCATTATGAATGATAGGAGGATTTCACTATGTTCGGATTTGGAAAAAAGAAAAAATTGGCTGCTGAGAAGGCCGCTGCTGAGAAGGCCGCTGCTGAGAAGGCCGCTGCTGAGAAGGCCGCCGCTGAGAAGGCTGCTGCCGAGAAGGCTGCCGCTGAGAAGGCCGCCACCCGGAAAGCAACCGCTGAAAAGAAAACCGCGGCTCCCAAAGCGGAAACCGCCAAAAAGGAGCCTGCAAAAAAAGCCGAACCCGCCAAAAAAGCGGGAACCGTTAAAAAAGCGGAAACCGCGCAGGAGATCACCGAGGATGCCGTTAAGGGCAAGGGACAATTTGCTGTAAAACGCACCAGTGACGGCCGCTATATGTTCAATGTGCACGCCGGTAATACCCAGATTATTGCCAGCTCGCAAATCTATAGCTCGATGGCAGCTTGCCGAAACGGCATCAACAGCGTGGGCGTAAACGCTCCCCTTGCCGCCATTGAGGATCAGACCCTTTCTAGCGTTAACGAGGAGAAGTGCCCCAAGTTCCAGATTTATTTTGATAAAAGTGGCAAATACCGCTTTAACCTGTTGGCCGCCAATGGCCAGAACATTCTGGCCTGCACCCAAGGATATACCCAGAAATCCAGTTGTAAAAACGGCATCAAGAGCGTCATTACCAATGCGCAAGCCACCATTGTTTTACCCAATAACGAAGACTGATTTAAAACAGAGCGACCGCCTTGCAGGCGGCCGCTCTGTTTTTTTGAAATCAAACAGCTGTGTGTTTTGTTACATTTCCTTTTTGCTCTGCGACATCAGTCTTTGAAAAACCTTTGCCATTTCGGCACGGCGCACACGTCCTGCCCCATCCTTTGGGAAAGGCTGTTCGCAAAGCACATAGAAGGAGATTTGCTGATAAAGATCCAGTTCTCCGTTCAATTCGGCAATCCACTCATCAATGGCCTTTTCCAGCTCTTCTTCGGTGCAGTTTTCGCCAAGCACCTCCACAGTATAGTCCAGATCCGGTAAAATCATAGCGGCAGGCTCACTGTCCTTGGTTTCGGGATTCAGGGTGCCAACCACCACAGCCTCTTTGACAAAAGGAGACTGGCAAAGCATACGCTCTAAAAACTCAGGGCAAATCAATCTGTGTCCCGCGGTCTCAATACAATTTTGACGGCGACCCAAAATGAACAAAAATCCATCTTTATCAATTCTGCCAATATCACCGGTATAATACCAGCCGCCGTCAAGCGCCTTTTCGGTACGGGCCGGATCACCCAGATAACCAAGCATCACATTGTCACCCTTATAGCGGATCTCACCACTGCCGTCGGGCTGAGCATTGTAAATATCCAACATGGTATCAGGGAAAGCCAAGCCTGCCGAGCCGTCACGGTAGCTGTCGTCACGGTCCATTGCCGCCAAAGCGGCACATTCGGTCATGCCATAGCCCTGCATGGTAAAAACGCCCAGCTGGCGCAGGCCTTTTTGTACGGCAGCATCCATCGGTTCACCCAGCACCAGCAAGCGGCGAAGCGCCCCGCCAAAAAAAGCTCTGTCGGTGGCCAGCAATCGTTCTTTCATGGCTTGTCGAACAGAAAGTGGACGAACGGGGTCAGAAACAGCAATAAAGCGACGCACCCGAGTCTCTCTGCCCCCTCGCTCGATCTTCTGCCAGCATTTGCGGTAAAGTGCCTCGGCAATAAAGGGAATGGTCACCATAAAAGTAGGATGGATCTCGCGCATGTTGCGAAGCAAATGCGCCAGTCCCTCTCCAAAGGCGACCGTGGCACCGTGATAAAGAGGCAGTAAAAAGCCACAAACACACTCATAGGTGTGCGAAAGGGGCAGAACCGACAAGAACACATCCTCCCCATCCAGATCAATCATTTGGCAAATGTTGCCGATACTGGCCAACAGATTGCGGTGGGAGAGCATAACGCCCTTGGGGGAACCGGTTGTACCCGGGGTAAAAAAGAGAGCGGCAAGATCGTCTGTATCTGCCTCAAAATCGTGCAGATTATAATCGGCGGCATTCATCTTGTGCTTGCCCTCTGCCAACAAATAGGGATATTTGTCAAAGCAGATCGCTGTTACGCCTGTCAGCACGCGGCGCTTGCCGCGCAGCTCGGCATCATAAAGGATGCCTTCGATTTCCGCTTCGGCGGCAATGGCGGCAAGATCTTTGGGGCGCACCGCCGCGTCTACCGGCACCGGAATAACGCCAAGGACAGTCAGGGCCATAAAAGAAAGTACCCAACGGTATGAGTTTTTTCCTAACAGCACCACTCTGTCACCAGGGGCGAAATGCCCTTCCAGCATCAGCGAGAGCGCCTTAACCTCTTCTCCAAAGCGAGCGTAGGAAACATCCTGATAGACACCGTCTTTCTTTTCTCGAAAAGCGGTCTTGGTTCCAAAGCTGACGGTAACATCCGCCAACAGTTCCCGCAAGGTGCGGGGCATATTTTCACGAATTTTAGACATACAAACCTCCAAACAAGAACCTTCAATTCCAATATTTACGGTCTAAGCTGCGCAATTGAATCGCTTCGGCAATATGGGTGGCACGGATCAGCTCACACGCCTCCAGATCCGCTATTGTGCGTGCCAAGCGCATAATACGGTCATACCCTCTGGCGGAAAGACCCATGCGGTCGTAGGCGTTGCGGAGCATGGCGGTGGCGGTATCATCCGCGACGCAATATTTCCGAATTCCGGCCGCATCCAGCTGGGCGTTGCAGAAAATACCCTTCTCACCCCGCAAGCGTTCGGCGGCAAAGCGTCTTGCCTTTGCCACGCGCGCTCTGACCTGTGCCGAGGTCTCTGCCCTTTCCTCCTTGATCGCCAATTCGTCATAGGAAAGCGAGGGCAGCTCGACTTCAATGTCAATGCGGTCAAGCAAAGGCCCGCTGATGCGGGAGATATAGCGCTTAACATCGTTTGGCGAGCAAGTACATGGCTTTGTGGGATGGCCGAAATAACCGCACCGACAAGGGTTCATGGCGCCAACCAGCATAAAGGAGCAAGGGAAGGTCACACGGCCGCTTGCTCTTGTGATGGTCACGCGCCGATCCTCCAGAGGTTGGCGAAGGGTATCGGTAACGGTTTTGGGGAATTCCGGTAATTCGTCAAGAAAAAGCACTCCGTTATGGGCAAGCGAAACCTCGCCGGGGGCGGGATTGACGCCGCCACCCACCAGGCTCACCGCCGACATGGTATGGTGCGGAGAGCGAAAGGGTCTTGCCGACAAAAGCGATTGATGATCCGGTAGCGTGCCTGCCACCGAATGAACCTTGGTGGTCTCAATCGCCTCATCAAAGGTAAGCGGGGGCAAAATGGTGGGCAACCGCTTTGCCAGCATAGATTTGCCGGTGCCGGGCGGGCCGATAAGCAAAATGTTGTGTCCGCCTGCGGCGGCAATTTCCATAGCGCGTTTGGCCATAGTTTGCCCTCGCACATCGGCAAAATCCACCGCGTTTTGCAAGACCGCGTCGGTAAAAGCTCCCCGATCCATTTCCACCGGCTGAATAAAAGAAACGCCGTTGAAATGGTCAACCAACGATCGCATATCGGTAAGCGGATAAACTTTAATACCCTCTACCGCCGCCGCTTCTCTGGCATTGACCGCCGGCACAAAAATTTCGGTAAGCCCTGCCTCCTTGGCGGCCACGCACATAGAGAGAGCGCCGCGCACGCTGCGGATCTCACCGGAAAGAGATAGCTCACCTACAAGGCAGGTGCGGGAAAGGTCCACTTGATGGTGAATGATGCCGGAGCAACGGAGAATACCGGCAAGGATGGCCACATCAAAGCCGGAGCCCTCCTTTTTGCGATCGGCAGGCGCCAGATTAACAGTCAACTTCCAGGAGGGAAAGCGGAAGCCACTGTTGAAAGACGCGGTGCGTACACGCTCCTTAGCCTCTTTGACCGCCATATCCGGCAGACCAACGATCTCAAAGCCCTGTAAGCGTTCCTGGGCGTCACATTCTACGCTGACCATAAACCCGTCAATGCCGGCAATCCCGGCGCTAAGCACGGTAGACAGCAATTCGCTCCCCCCTTTTTATCTGATAGTTAAATTAAGTATACCATATTTTCTGCGACTTTGCAACCACAAAAAGAGAAAACGCTCGGCTACCGGCCGAGCGTTTTCTCTTTATTCGTTTTCAATAAAGCTCTTGAACGTTGCCTTGTTGATCCGATGACGCTGCACCAGCATCAGAACGGTACCGACAGCCGCGGAAAGCAGCAGGATCGCGCCTGACACGATTGCCGAATAGTTCCGACTGATGATGTTATAGATCAGCCAAAGGCCGTTGGCCAGAAAACTGATGTAACGAGTGAAATTTGGTCTGCGACTGTAAAACCCGATCACTGCCGCCATGCTGCCAATTGCCGGCAGGATGGCATACCACCCCTCGTAGCCGCTCATCAGCGACACCATGGGGGAAATGGCAGTCACGATCATAAACAGAATCGGCCATAGCACAGTAGATGCCCATTTACGCTTGTCACGGTTGTAAAAAACCACTGATCGACCCATACCGATCACATTGAGCAACGCGCCCGTGTAGCTGCCCAGGCAAAGCATGTTAGCCACCCAAAGCGTATCCGAAACAAATTTGAAAATCAAAATGCGCTCGCGCTTATTACTCAGAAAGATCAAAAAGCTTTCCGCAACGGCAACGATTCCGATGATCTCGCCGATTACCTTTAAAGTGTGCGCATCCATCAGATTACTACATAGCCCCACGCGGGAATTTCCTTACCCTCGTACAGGGCCACCTTATCCGAGAAATTTCCTACAACGGCACTGCCGTCAGAATAAGTGGCTTTTTCGATACCGTTTTCCAGAATATCGTATCGTTCCATATACAGAAGCTGTTTATCCGCCAAGCGCAGATGCTCGTCGCAGGCCTCCTTGATGCGGGCAACACTCCAACGCAACGCTTCATCGTCGGCACAGGTGAGATCGTTTTCGCCCATCCAGTTTTTCTGGCCGCCGGTGCGGAACTTGGAGTAAAAGTACATGGCGGGTCTGCCGCCGCGCAGAATAAAGGACAGGCGCTCCTGCACAGGCTGTGCCGTATAGTTGACGGTGGTGGCGGTGGGGTTATACAGCACAATGCCGTGATAGGCCACCTCAAACAAAGGCAGATAACGGTCTGCCACGGGGATCTCCTTCTTGCCAAAGCCGTTGCCAAAGGTGGCGTACAGGCCAAAATCCAGATCCTTGAGGGCAAAATCCATGCACCCCTCAGAGGAGAAGCCGCCAAAGAGGCCACTGGTGTACTCAAGGATCTTTTGCGCGTAGATGATGCCGTTGGCGGTGCTGGAGGGGTGCTCCAGCGCATGGCAATCATCCGGGATCACAATCGAGATCACGTCGGTAAAGTGCAAGCCGTTTTCACCCAAGGCGGCGAGAGCGGGCAGATCGCGCTTGGTGTTCTTATACTGCTTTTCCAGGCACACGTGATAGGCATAACCGCCACTGTAGTGGCCGGTCTGGTTATAGCTGCCGTCACGGTTCACCACCACGTCGTCCCAGGTGAAGGTATCCGCGATCTCGTAGCTGTCGATGGTATTGGTGTGGGTAGAGATGCGATAGCCCAGCGACTTCACGTAGTCGATGGTCTTTTTCAGCTCGTCATCGCCGCCAAGGCGGGGATCGGCCGGGAAAAGCTGAGGGAAGCGACCGTCGTGGCCGCTGCGATTCCAGCCCACCAACTGTAGCTCAGCACCCTCTACCTTCTGGCGCTTTAGCTCATCCGCAATGTCCCGCACGCGCTTAAAGTCGCACGCGACAAACATTTCCGGCTCGTTGGCCTCTCTCTGATGGAGCACGGGGCTGGGACTGGGCTTCCAGCCCATACGGATACGCACAAGCGGATATTTGCGAGCATACTCCACGGCGGGTCTTTGGCATTTTTCGGCCAAGGTGCGGATCTCACCGCGGGAAAGGCGAAGCTCACGTTCTGTCTTTGCCATATCGTTGTAATCGGCGCTTTCAGGCAGCATGACCACCTCGATGCAAATATCGTCATAGACCTTATCGTGAGTGGTAAAATCAAATTCGGGGAACACCGCATATTCGTTGTTTTCAATGACGGTATGTATCTTGTACCAGTAGTTACGGTACACGCGCACAAGGCAGCAAAGCCCTGCCTTTTTGATGCCGTACCAGGACAGCACAGGGTTTTCGTAAGCATAGTCTACGTCCTCGCGTGGGGTGAAAAAGGTCTGCATCTCACCCACACGGCTGATGGTGCGGGGCAGGATCCAATAGCCCTCATCCCCCGCCTTGGCGGCACCAAGCTCGGGCAGAGCGCGGAGCTGCTTGCACTTCCAAAGCGTTTCCTTTTTCAGGGTCAGCAACAGGCTCTTGCCCGTGTCCAGGCAATCGAAATCATATCGCTTCCCCCGCTCGTCCACGGCATAAAAAAGTTCCTTCAGCATCTGAAACCTCCGAAATTTTTATTTTTCCTCTTGATTATAGCAAATGCATACGGTATAATAAAGTCAAAATTCACAGAAAAAAGTTTGAAAAATAAAGATGGTGATGACATGAGGATCGAAAACATCAATCCGTTTTTGCGTGCGGCAGAGCTACAGCCCGCCGTTTTGGAGGGCCCCGGCGCTCGCATGGCCTACGACCACAGGCTCTTTTACATTCTGGAGGGCGAAGGCCTTCTGCTGCTGGATGGGCAGGAGGTTTCACTTTCTCCCGACGTGTTGCTTCTCTTTCGCCCCGGCATCGGTTATCACTTCCGAGGCAAGCTACGCGTGGCGGTATTGAATTTTGATTTGACACGTGAGGCCCGCCATCGCTCGCGGCCGATCTGCCCACCGCCCGTAGCGGAATTCAACCCTGCCCTACTCTTTGACGGCACCACGCTGGAGGAGCTTGCCGCACCCTCGGTGCGCCGTGACGGTGCCGCTTTTCGCGAGGACGTGCTGACGTTGGTGCGTTTATTCCAAAAAAACGACCCCGCTGCCGACGCCATCACCTCGGCGCTACTCAAAAAGCTACTATCCGAGCTGCTCTGCGAAAAGCAGAGAGCCGACCCCGCCGCGGCCCTCATCGACCGGGTGCGCCGCCACATCCGCATGTTTGCCGCGGAACTGCGGGATAACGGCGACATCGGGCAGGAATTCGGCTATCACCCCGTCTATCTGGCAACCCTGTTCAAGGAGCGTACCGGCGAGACACTGCATCACGCCATTCTGGCCGAGCGGATACGGCTGGCCGGCGAGTGGCTGACGCGCACCGACCACAGCATCGAGCAGATCGCCTTTGATACCGGCTTTTCCTCGCGTAGCTATTTTTGTACGGTTTTTAAAGAATTTACCGGCGTTACCCCTCGCCAATACCGGCTACAGCACGTCGGCTTATAAAAAAGGCAGTCCGCATAGCGTGACGCTCTGAACGGAGAAATTATGCTAAACTGAGCAATAAAAAATGTGGGTACCTGCGGCACCCACATTTTTTCTGTCAAAACAGCAAAACGCCGTTTCTCTATACCGTTTTGCGATTTTGGCGCAAAATCAGAGATTGAACGCCTCGTGAAGCTCCTTGATCTGTGCATCGTCCAGCGTAACGACGGGCTGACCGACGGCGGCGCAGGAGACCAGCGCGCGGGCGCTGTATTCCAGCACCTCCAGGTGATCATAAGCGGCCAGCACCGAGGTGCCCATAGAGATCAGGCAGTCACCCTCAATGATGGCAACGGGGTTCTTGGGAGTGATCTGCTCCAGAGCCTTATCGGGATCCTCCAGCAGGCTCATAAAGGGCAGGACGGGGACGTCCTTGAGCTGGATGTAGCTTTCGGGAATGAGACGGGCATCAAACTTGGCGCCGGTTTGCGCAAAGGCCATGGCGCTGGGGCAGCGTGCCACGATCACGCTGTTGATCTCGGGATATTTCTCATACGCCTTGGCGCAGAAGGCAGCGTACTTGGAGGGGGTCTTGTCCGCCTCGGCCGCGTCACCGACTACACGCACCATTTCACAGCCGCAGCCCTCCAGCGGGTCAAAGCCCTCGGGGGTGATCAGCTGGCCGCCGTTTGCAAGGCGAGCAGACCAAACGCCGTCCACCGAGCTGAACAGATTCAGCTCATAGGCGCGAGTGGATTTTTGCATCATTTCGTTACGCAGGTCGATCTCCTGATTGGTGGGAGCGGTAGCGGCAAGCGCCTTGTAGGCAGGTGCCTTGAAGCCCTCATAGCGAGCCAGCTCCGCGGCGGTCAGGCCCTTGGCCTTCTTGCCCATGGTGGCGGCAGCGATCTGCACGCGGGCGGTGAAATCCAGTGCCTCGAACATGCGGAAGGCCTCCTCCATGGTGGGGGCGCCAATCACAACACCGTGATTTTCCAGCATAACGGTATTGTAGCCTTTCTCAAATTCGGCGGAGATCAGATCACCAAGCTCCTGGCTGCCGGGAACGGCATACTTGGCAAAGATCACCTTGCCACAGATGCGGGAGGTATCCGGCATCAGCGTGAGGTCGGGCACGATGCGCATGAGCGAGAAGCCGACCAGAGGGGTGGGGTGCGCGTGCAGCACCGCCTTGAAATCCGGGCGCTTGCGCAAAACAGACAGATGGAAGGGATACTCCACCGAGGGGCGGTTGCGGCCGATGATCTGACCGTCGGGGGTGATCTTCATAATATCCTCGCGGGTCAGAGCGCCTTTATCCACGCCGGAGGGGCTGATCCACATATTGCCCTCTTGATCCATGATCGACAGATTGCCACCGGAAACGGTGGTCATACCGTGATAGTAGAGGCGGTTCATAGTAGCAACAATCCTGTCAGCGGGGTGCATGCATTTTTTCATAATGGAGTACTTCCTTTCCAATATTTTTCAATATTATCATAAGCAATAATGACTTAAAAGTCAATAGAAGTCTAAAAAAGGGCACAAATGAGGTGATTATCCGTCCACCATATCCCGCAAACGCTTGATTGCCGCGGCGGCCTTTTCCAAATAAGTCTCGCACGCCATATCGTCATAGAGGTCGCTGTGGTTGGCAATGACCTCCAACATCAGCGTGCCTTGATAGCCGCTTTCCTTTAATTGCCGCACCACACGGTCAAAATCCAGATTGCCGTCAAAGGGGATCATGTGCTCGTCTTTATTAAAGACACCGGTGTTGTCATGAATATGGGTAAAGATCAGCTTTTTGCCAAATAACGGCATATATTCTCTGCCTGGCGTAAAGCAGTTTTCGTGCCCCGTATCATAGCAAAAGCCCACGTGAGGCGCATCGGCAAAAGCCTCGAAAGCCCATGCGATGTTGCCCAGCATACGTTGATTTTCAAAGGCGACTTTCACGCCTTTTTCACCGGCATAGTCCACCAATTTCGCAAAGCGCTCTCTGCCAATATCGGTTATAGAGGGCGGTGTGCGCCCCGAAGAAAGATGTACTACCAGAATCGGCACCGCGGCGGTTGCGCAGGCATCCACCGCGTCGGTTAGCCGCCCCAGCATATTGTCACCCTCCTCGCCCTGTCGCCAGATGCTGTTGATGCCGTCAAAGGGCGCATGCATACTCTCCCAGAAGATGCCGTATTTTTTCAGCACCCTTGCAAAAACAGGAATACGATCAGCAGCGGGGACACCGGTAAAGGTGGCGTTAAACCCAAGCTCACTGATCTTTTTAACATACGCTTCTAAGTCCATACCGGTCTTAGCATAGATTTGAATTCCGATTCTTCTCATCTGTGTGCCTCCCGCAACAGTAAACATTACATTTTCATTATAACAAGCTCCTCTATGCTTTGCAAGCCTATTTGCAAATTTTTCTTCCTCTTGCAATTTTAAAACGAATATGATAAAATAATGAAAAATCGTCTTTTAGACGGAGGATAAAGCATGAAACGATTTTTCGCCCTCTTTGCCATGCTGGTGGGGCTGACTCTGCTTTTTGCCATCAGCGCAGGGGCAGAGGATAGAACCGCCACTTTTTATAGCGGCAATACCCTGGTCGATTCCCAGCCGGTGACAAATGACACCCTGACCTTGCCCAGTGCCATGAATATCGGTGAAAAGAAATTTGTAGGCTGGACTTGCGTAAACGGCAATAGCAAAACCCTTTACGCCGCAGATAGCACCATCTCTGTACCAAGAGGCGGCGACCTGCGCTTTGAGGCTTTCGGTATCGAGCTGCGTACCCTGACGGGGGCTGCCGTCAGCACTGACGGTAACGCCGCTTTGCGCTTTGACGGCATTTTGGGATTTGACGATTACGCCGCCCTTGTCGCCCTTGTTGGCGAGAGCAATATTTCTTACGGGGTTCTGATCGCCCCCTATAACAAAGCCAGTGGCAAAACTATCACGCACACCGCCTCGATTGAGGGATTGCTTGTTCGAGAAGCGCAGGATTTCTTCTACACAACCGCCCGTTACTGCGTATTCGGCGGCAGAACAGACAGTATCGCGGATGCCGCTATTCTGGAAAAATATACCGCAAGGGTATTTTTAACTGTTAAAATCGACAGTACGCCCATCACCTTGTACGCAAATTACGACGCGGTAAACCATTCCCGTTCGGTACACGCCGTCAGCGCCGCCGCCTTTGAGGATCGCTCCTCCTATTCAAACAGCGTCTATGACAAAAAAACAGAGGCGGGATGCTACTCCCGCTTCACCGCAGAGCAGCTCTCGCTATTGAAAACCAGATTAGACAAGGTCGTCTGCGTGGGTAGTGTGACCGGTACAGAGGTTGAAAGCAAGTACTCGATGGACAATTTCACCTTTCTCTCTTTTCATCCGGATCATTATGTCTCGCCCTATGAGGTCAAAGAAATTCTACGGCAGGACAACGGATATGACTCCATTATCACCTATGTGGTGGTAGCCAAGGAAGGGGCTGACCACAATCATGTTGCGGCCTATTTTGTAGAGGGCTCTTACCGCGCCCCCGACCGGGCAACCGAGTGGAAGGCTGACGGCATTTACATCTCGGTCTCTACCGCAACCGGACATTGACCGCAACCCTTTGGACGTCCCATTTGGCGCGAAACAAAACACAAAAAAGGAAAGCCGCTTTTGCTATCAAAAAAGATGGTGAAAGCGGCTTCTTCAGCAACAGGCGCAGGCCCGTTCTTTTTTTAGCACCGTTTCGCATATAATGGGTAAAAAGGGGGGCAAACGGCATGGGGATTTTAGGGGAATTGAAAAAAGTGCAAAAGCATTTTTCTCATGGTGGATGCCGGGTATTAACAGTAGAGTATGACCTGCCCGCCGGAGAGCGCGTTGCCGCCCGGCATTTTGCGAGCATGGTCGAGCAACTGCTGGCGTATGCTGAGGCGGTTTATTTGCGAGATGCCGTTGACGAGTTGGAAAGGCTTGCCGAAAAAAAGCAAGCCTTTCTTTTCGCCAAACGACTTTACACCATTCGATTGCAGGAGCGTAAAAATGGCAAGGGGGCACAGGTCACACTAACCGCCGCGCTCTTTGCCCTTTCCCCAAAGGAAGGAAATGTACAGCTGGCATTGGGGGCGTTATCCACCTATTGGGATGCCTGGGGCGAGATCCAGTTTTTGCCCGCAAAAATGCGAAAAAGCCGCCAAACGGGATCTAAAACGGCCCTTTTTCGCAAAAAAACGGAAACGCGAAAAATCGGCGCCCCCTCCTCTTGAAAAATTGAACGGAATGTGTTATTATATATATAAATGTTTTATCATTTAATTTGATGAAAGAAAGGTACGGTGAGCAGATTGTCCAAAACTGCGATAGAACAGATCCGAGAGACCGAGGAACAAGCGGCGGTTCTGTGCCGTGTGGCGGAAGAAAAATCAGCCGAAATGCGAAAACGGGTCAAGGCGGAAGGCGAAGCCCACTGCGCCGCCGTAAAAGAAGACACTGAGGCGGAATACGCTGAGGTTTTAGCGGAAATGCGCTACCGCGCCTCCGCGTTGGAACAAAAGAAGCGCCGTGAGGCATTGGAAGAAGCACAGGCCTTGAAAGCTGCGGCCCGAGAACGGATCGGAGAAGCCGTTAAGCTGATTGTTTGGGAGATCGTGGAAAGATGTCAGTGAGCAAGATGCAAAAGCTGACCGTCATTGCCACGATGACCGATGCCGACGCCATCATACAGCGACTGATGAAATTGCGTGCCGTATCGATTGAAAAGGCAAGCGATGGGGAAAGCAAAACAGTTCTTGACAGTTTTGCCCCACACACCGACGTAGGCGGCGCCGCCGCCCGTGTGGCCCGTGTAGAAGCCGTGCTGCCTGTGCTTGCCAAGCATAGCAGACGGAAAAAGAAGCTGTTTGCGGCGCAAGCACCCATCTCGCCTGAGGCATACCGTACAGACGGTCGCTTTGACACAGCCTGGAAGGTTGTGGAGGAAACACATAAAATTTTAAACGGGCAGGCCGAGTGCAGAGCTCAAAAGGAAGCGGTCATCGGTAAAATGAACGCCTATCGCCCCTATCTCTCACTGGAGTTCGCGCCGGATTTTGCCGGAACCGAAACCAGCGGTTATTTGGTAGGCAGTCTTCCCGGCAGCACCCGTTTTGAAAAATTGACCGAGCAGCTCTCGGATATAGCCGCCCTGCCCACCCTGCTTTCTGCCGACGGTACCGGTCTTTATCTGACCTTGGTTTACCATCGGGCAGAAGAGGAAAAGCTGCTGCGTACCCTTTCCGCCCTCGGCTTTATGCGCGCGCCGCTCCCCCCCGAGAAGCGCACCGTTGCCGCGCTTTATAAAGAAGCGGAGGCCGAGCTGGAGGAATTGGAAGCAGTCCTTTCCAAATTAGAAGCCCGCCTCTCGATACTGGCGGACAAGCTGGGGGAAATCGAGATTCTTTGGGATGTGGAGCGTACCGCTCTTTTGGCAGAGGAAAACAAGCGGGAGCTTGCCGCCACCAAGCAATGTGTGGTCCTACGGGGCTGGTGCCCCCAGCGCGAAAGAGAGCGCATTACCGCCCTGCTCTCTGTCTTTGCGGTAGCATACGAATTTGCCGAGCCTGACGAGGGTGATGACGTGCCCATTCTTTTGAAAAATAACGGCTTCGCAAAGAACTTTGAGTGGGTACTGGGCATGTACGCTTACCCCAAGTATGGCAGCTTTGATCCCACACTCATCATGAGTGTCTTCTATTTCCTTATTTTTGGATTGATGTTTGCCGATGCGGGATATGGTGTCCTGTTATCGTTGGTCTGCTTTGGCGTGGTTCACTGGTGCCACCCCAAGGAAAGCATGAAGCGGTTTCTTTCGATGTTCGGCTACTGCGGTATTTCCTGTGCCATTTTTGGTGTCTTATTCGGTGCCTATTTCGGTGATTTCCCCTTGGCGTTTATGCAAAACATGCTGGGCCGACCGATCGAGGCCCTGCCAAGGCTTTCGATTTTGCCCGCCGAGGCCGCCAACGTGGCCATCCTCTTTGATCCCATTCAAAACCCCATGGTCTTTTTGATCATCGCGCTGGCGGTGGGTGCTCTTCACCTGATTGCCGGCATGGCGGTCAAGGCCTATATTCTTTGCCGTGAGGGCAAGATAGCCGACGCCCTGTTTGATATTGTTGCCTACTGGATTCTATTTGCCGGCATCGGCATGATCTTTGTGGCAAAAACAGCGGGCATCATTGTGCTCAGTGTTGGGGCAGGCACCGTCCTGCTGACCGCCGGCAGACACAAAAAAGGCATTGCCGGCAAGATTCTCGGCGGTTTTCTCGGGCTGTACGATCTGATCAATTTTGCTTCAGACCTTCTATCCTACTCCCGTATTCTGGCGTTGGGTTTGGCGGCGGGCATCATCGCCCAGGTGGTCAATCTGCTGGCCACCTTAAACAGTGGCTTTATCGGCTTTTTGCTTATGATCGTCATCTTTGCCTTTGGTCATCTGCTCAACCTTGCCATTAACCTATTGGGCACCTTTGTACATACCTCTCGCTTACAGTACATTGAGTTTTTCAACAAATTTTACGAGTCGGGCGGTACACCGTTCCGACCGATGGCGCCCTCCGACCGCTATGTCAAGGATGTCTCTCACGAGATCGACACCTCCCCCGCCACCGTATCGGCGGATATGACACAGGATTAATAAATTTTTTATAAAGGAGTAAAATTATGTGGTTTTTTGATTATGTTCTCACCGGTCAAAATCTGGCATTGCTTGGCGCCGGATTGGCTGTCATTCTGGCAGGCATCGGCTCCGCCAAGGGCGTTGGCATGGTAGGCGAGGCCGCTTCCGGCCTGCTGACCGAGGATCCCTCCAAGTTTGGTAAAACAATGCTGCTGCAAGCGTTACCCGGCTCCCAGGGCATCTACGGTCTGATTACTGCTTTGGTCATCACCATCAAGATCGGGTTACTCGGTAGCAGTCCCGCCGCCCTCACGGTGGCGCAAGGCGGGTATTTCCTGATGGCCGCGCTCCCCATTGCCATCGTTGGTTACTTTTCCGCCATCAAGCAGGCCAAGGTCTCGGTGGCTGGCATTCATCTGATTGCCAAGCGCCCCGATGAATCGGGTAAAGCCGTTTCCTCCGCCGCGCTGGTTGAGACCTATGCGGTCTTTGCCCTGCTAGTTTCGCTGCTGCTGGTGCTCTTTGTCAAGCTCTGATATGACAGGACTGGAAAAAATCACAGAGCGCATCCTTGCCGACGCTAAAGAAAAAGCGCGTGGCATTTTGGAGGCTGCCCAAAACGATTGCCGGCAAATGGCCGCGGAATATGCCGAGCAGGCAGAGCGGATCCGCGAGGAAATCGCCGACCGCGCCATGGCGGAAAGCGAGGATATGATCGCCCGCTCCAAATCCGCCGCCGCTATGGCAAGACGAAATATTCTGTTGGCCGCCAAAGGCGAAATTTTGGACGAGACCTTTGCCGCCGCCAAAACACATATTTGTGACACCGACTACGGCAAATACCGTGAGCTGTTGGTGGCGCTCCTTTCCTGCGCTCTGATGGAGCAGGCCAAAAATGAGCAGGCAAGCCTTGCGCTTGGCGACGAAGTCGCCGCTTTTGATGCCTATGAGGTTTTTTTGAACGAACAGGATCTGCGCCGCTTTGGCAACCGCATCGTAGAGGACGCCCGCCGTGTAACTGAGCGCCGCATCGGCGCCGAACGCGCGGCAAAGCTGCGCCTTTCTGACACCCCCGCCGAGATTGACGGAGGGTTGATCCTGCGTTATGGCGATACCGAGGCCAATTGCTCGCTGTCGGTTATGCTCGCCCAGATGCGGCGAGAGCTGGAGGGGCGGGTTTCTCAAATCCTGTTTGACTGACGCCACCCGATTTTTCAAGAAAGGAGCCGGATCCCATGCGCTACGATCCTGCGGATTATCTATATGCCTCGGCGCGTGTCCGCGCCTTGGAAGCCCGTCTCGCGGGGCGGGATAAGCTAAACCAGCTGCTGGAGATCTCCTCGGTGGATGAGATCCTGAACGCGCTGGCCGAAAACGGGTTTGAAAAAGAAGCGGGCGCCGACAAGGCGCCTGACAGAGCGTTGCAAAAAGCCTTTCTTGCTGTATCTGAAGCCATGCCCCACAAGGGCGCGATCCGCTTCTTGCAATACCCCTATGACTGCCACAATCTCAAAGCCGTCGAAAAAAGCCGCATCAAGCGCGTTGACCCTGCCGAAATGCTGATTGATCTTGGCAGTGTTCCACTTAAAGTCCTGCAAACGGGTGAAGAAAATGAGCTTTCTGCGCTGTTGCCCCCACATATGGCAAAGGCCCTTCCCAGAGTAAGAGAAGCCTTTGCAAAAACCGGGAACCCACAGGAAATCGACTTTATTCTTGACCGCGCACTGTATGAGGATATGGCCGAGGCGGCTACCGTTCCTTTTGCCCAGAAATGGTTGACAGCAAAAGCAGATCTGACCAATCTGTTGCTGTGTCTGCGTCTTGTGCGGATGAACAGCGGCGAACTGGGCAGAAGCACACTGCGTCACGCCTATTTAACGGTGGGCAGTCTGGATGAGACGTTTTTGCTCCAATGCTACGATAGCGGTGAGGGAGCCTTTGCCGCTCTGCTTTCCTCTACCCCCTACGAAACGGTATTTGCAAAAGAAGCCGCGCTTTATTTATTGGAAAAGAAAGCGGATGACTATTTGATCGAACTGGTTAAAGCCGGCGGATCGGTGGTTTTTGGCGCGGAAGTGCCGCTGGCATATCTGCTGGCAACCGAGGCACTTTGCAAGAATATCCGCATTCTGTTGGCGGGCAAAAAAGCAGGTCTTGCCGCCGACACCATCAAGGAAAGGATGAGGGTGTGCTATGTATAAAATCGGTATGATCGGCGACCGTGAAAGCACTCTTTGCTTTCTTCCCCTCGGCTTTTCCGTGTTAGAGGCAGAAACCGCCGAGCAGGCCGCAAAAAGCTTGTGGCAGCTTGCCAAATCCGAAGAATACGCAGTGATCTTTATTACCGAGGATCTGGCTCTTCAGATCCCCGAGGAGATCGATCGCTATAAAGATATGCCCCTCCCTGCCGTGACGGTCATTCCCGGGCGAAAGGGCGGCCGGGGGTACGGCCTTGCCCAATTGCGCAAAGCCGTGGAGCGTGCCGTTGGCACAGATATTTTGAAGTAAGAGGTTGTCATTATGACAGAAGGTAGAATTTTAAAGGTCTCCGGCCCCCTGGTCATTGCCGAGGGCATGCGAGAAGCCAATATGTTTGACGTGGTGCGTGTCGGTGAAAACCGCCTGATCGGCGAAATCATAGAAATGCACGGCGACCGTGCCTCGATCCAGGTCTATGAGGAAACCGCGGGTCTTGGCAGAGGTGACAAAGTGATTTCCACCGGTGCCCCTCTATCGGTTGAGCTGGGCCCCGGTCTTGTACGTAACATTTATGACGGTATTCAGCGCCCGTTAGAGACCATGCGCGGTAAATACGGCGCCAATATCATCAAGGGCATTGACGAGCCCGCTTTGAATCGGGAACGCCGTTGGTCCTTTGAGCCCGCGGTTTCTTATGGAGAAACGCTGAACCCGGGAGACGTGTTTGGGTATGTACAGGAAACCAGCGCCATTCGCCACAAGCTTCTTGTCCCCCCCGGTTATGCGGGAACCGTCGCCGAAATCCATGCCGGCAGCTTTACCGTAAGCGAACCGGTAGTGCTGCTACGCACCGCCGATAACAAAATCCTGCCGCTTTCCATGATGCAAAAATGGCCGGTGCGCCGGGCGCGCCCGATTATGGAAAAACTCGCCCCGTCCGAGCCCTTAATTTCCGGTCAGCGCATTATTGATGCCCTCTTTCCAATCGCCAAGGGCGGTACTGCCTGCGTGCCCGGCCCCTTCGGTTCCGGCAAAACGGTAGTCCAGCATCAGCTTGCCAAATGGAGCAATGTAGACCTGGTGGTTTACATTGGTTGCGGCGAACGCGGCAACGAAATGACAGATGTTTTGCGCGAATTCCCTGAGCTGATTGACCCCCGCACAGGGAAATCGCTGATGGAGCGCACCATTTTGATTGCCAATACCTCGGATATGCCGGTTGCCGCCCGTGAGGCGTCGATCTATACCGGCATTACCATTGCTGAATATTACCGTGATATGGGTTATGATGTAGCCGTTATCGCGGACTCCACCTCCCGTTGGGCAGAGGCACTGCGTGAAATGTCGGGGCGATTGGAGGAGATGCCCGGTGAGGAGGGCTATCCTGCCTATCTCACCTCCCGCCTTGCCCAGTTCTACGAGCGTGCCGGCAAGGTCGTCTGCCTTGGTAGCGACGCCCGCCGCGGCTCTCTGACCGCTGTAGGTGCCGTTTCCCCGCAGGGCGGCGATATTTCCGAGCCTGTCACCCAGGCGACCCTGCGCATTGTAAAGGTCTTCTGGGGTCTGGATGCCTCTCTCGCTTACGCCCGCCACTTCCCTGCCATCAACTGGTTGAATTCCTATTCCCTGTACCGTGACCGGCTTTCCGATTGGTTTGCCGAGAATATCTCCCCCCAATGGATGCCCAAAACCGACAAGCTTCTCTCGATTCTGCAAGCGGAAAGCGAGCTGCAAGAGATTGTAAAGCTGGTAGGTATGGATGCCCTTTCCGCCGACGATCGCATCACGCTGGAGACCGCTCGCTCGATCCGGGAAGACTTTCTCCAACAGAATGCCTTTGACAGCGACGACGCCTTTACCGATGCCGAAAAAATGTATGCGCTGATCGGTCTGATTTTCACCTTTGACCAAAAAATGCGGGAAGCGATTGCCCGCGGCGCAGACATGGAAGCTCTGACCGCTCTGCCGGTCCGCGAAGCCATCGGACGCGCGAAATCAATACCGTTTGGTGAGTTTGCGGCGAAATGCGCTGAAATGGAAGCGCAAATTGACCGCGAGATCGCCGCTGTGCAAGCAAATTGATAGCGAGGTAACCGTATGATTCGTGAATATAGAACGATTGAAGAAGTTGCCGGTCCTTTGATGTTGGTAAAGCAGGTAGACGGCGTGAAATTCGACGAGCTGGGCGAAATTGAGCTGCCCAGCGGCGAAATTCGCCGGTGCCGTGTATTGGAGGTCAACGGCCGCAATGTTTTGGTACAGCTTTTTGATTCCGCCGCAGGTATCTCGCTTGCTGAGAGTAAGGTCCGCTTTATGGGGCACGGTGTAGAGCTATCTGTTTCCGAGAGCATGCTGGGCCGTGTTTTGGACGGCATGGGCGAGCCGATCGACGGTGGCGCCCCCATTCTGGCAACCAAAACCATGGATATTAACGGCACCCCCATCAATCCTGCCGCCCGCTACTATCCCTCTGAATTTATTCAAACCGGTATTTCAACCATCGACGGTCTGAATACCTTGGTGCGCGGTCAGAAGTTGCCGATCTTCTCCGGCTCCGGCCTGCCGCATGCCAATCTGGCGGCGCAGATCGCGAGACAGGCCAAAGTCCGCGGCTCCGACTCCCGCTTCGCGGTAGTCTTTGCCGCCATTGGCATCACTTTTGAGGAAGCGGATTTCTTTATTTCCGATTTCCGCAAAACCGGCGCGCTGGACCGCACCGTTCTTTTTATCAATCTGGCCTCCGACCCCGCGATTGAACGTATCACTACCCCCCGTATGGCGTTGACCGCCGCCGAATATCTGGCTTTTGAGTGCGACATGCACGTGTTGGTCATTATGACCGATATGACCAACTATGCCGAAGCGTTACGTGAAGTCTCCGCCGCCCGCAAGGAGGTCCCCGGCCGGCGCGGCTATCCCGGCTATCTTTATACCGACCTTGCTACCATCTACGAACGCGCCGGGCGCAAAATGGGCAGCGAGGGCTCGATCACCATGATCCCGATTCTTTCGATGCCGGAGGATGATAAAACCCATCCCATCCCCGACCTGACCGGTTATATCACCGAGGGGCAGATCATTCTTTCTCGTGAGCTTTACCGCAAACACATCTTGCCGCCTGTGGATGTGCTCCCCTCGCTTTCCCGTCTGAAAGACAAGGGCATTGGCAAAGGTAAGACACGCGAGGATCACGCAGGCACCATGAACCAGCTCTTTGCCGCCTATGCCCGCGGTAAGGATGCCAAGGAGCTCATGGTGGTACTGGGCGAGGCGGCTTTGACCCCCACCGACCGCCTGTACGCCAAATTTGCCGACGCCTTTGAGGCGGAATATGTCAATCAAGGCTTTTATGAAAACCGTTCAATTGAACAGACGCTGGATCTTGGCTGGAAGCTGCTCTCGATTCTCCCCCGTAGCGAGCTAAAGCGTATTAACCCCGCCCTTGTGGAAAAATATTTCCCCAAGAGCGATACATGAGGACTGCTCTATGGCTGAAATTCGAGTAAACCCCACCCGCATGGAGCTAAAAAAGCTACAGGCCCGCTATCAAACGGCACGCCGCGGCCACAAGCTTTTAAAAGACAAGCGGGATGAGCTGATGCGACGTTTTTTAGAGGTAGTCAAGCGCGACAAAGAGCTCCGTTTGCGTGTAGAAGCCGCCTTGCAAAAGGCTTACGCCCGATTTGATCTCGCCTCGGCGGTGACACACCCCAAAATGCTGGAGGAAAGCTTGCTTTTACCCAAAAAGCAGAGTGAGCTGAGAGTAGATTATCGCAATCAAATGAGCGTGACTGTTCCGGACTTTAGCATACGCGAAAGTACTGTTGGCGGCAGCGATGCCTATAACTACGGGTTGGCCTTCACCTCGGGCGAATTGGATAGCGCGCTGTTTGAGCTGGGCAATATCCGACGTGATCTGCTCACACTCTCAGCTGTGGAAAAAGAGGCACAGCTGCTGGCCGAGGAAATCGAGCGTACCCGTCGCCGTGTCAACGCGTTGGAGCATATTATGATGCCCCGTTATCTTACCGCCATCCGGGCCATTAAAATGAAGCTGGATGAGAATGAACGAGGCAACATCACCCGTTTGATGAAGGTCAAAGATATGATGATTGCCGCGCAGTACAAAGATCATCAAGAGGAAGACCCTGCGGACGCTGTTTAAAGTAAACTTTGCCCTTATTCCTTTTGCAAGCTTCTGGCGAGCATAAAACACAAATCCCCTTGGTAGAGCCCTGCCGCAAAACAGGCTCCACAAGGGGATTTTTTTGATAGAGCGCACCGGGAATGATTGATAAAAAGTGCGGCAAAAGCACAGAGCCCCGGTTCAACGAAGAGGAGGACCTCTACTCGGCCAGATCGCTATTTCCAAATTAATATTTATATTTTCCATATTTTTGTGTTTAAATTTTCAAAATCAACCCGATACAAATGGATTTTTCCATTTTTCGTTCGGGAATCTATTTCCCTATGACGCACACCCGATTGGTGGCTATTCCCAGCGTGGTGGAAAGCAGGTCAATCAGTCTTTTTTGAAGATGAGGGTCGTCCCCTCCTTTACAGACCACCCCCACGCCAATCACCGCGGGCGGTTGCAAGGTATGATAGACGGCCGCCTCGCTGCTGCCGCTCCCCACCACGGCGGGGTCCCCCTTGGCATCCTTTTCATAGACCAAGCGATAGCCGCTGCCAAGGGTAACCATAGCCTGTGCCGAGCTGACACCGTGAACCGCTTCACAGATGCCCTCGATCTCCTTTTCCAATGCCGCCTGATAGGCGGCAAGATCGTTGGCGCTCTCCCATTCCCCCTCTTTCACCGCGGCCTCTCTTTGATTGTCAAAGGCTCCACTTCCAAAAAGCAGAAGCAGCACCCCCAAAAGCAGTCCACCCAGCAAAAGCCAAAGGCGTCCCTTTCCCTTTTTTTGTAAAAAAACAAGCGGCCCCTGCTTTTTGACCTCTTCGCTTCGCATATCATCTCACCTCCACCGTACAGTCAAACAAATCCATGAGCGCCGCCTCGATCTCTGCGGGGTCTCGCAAAAGTCCGGCTCCCACAAGCCGTACAGAAATCTGCTCCAGCTCTCCCGACGCGTCAAGAACGACTCCAAGTTCAAAGCTTGTTTGCGAAAGACCAAATTCATTTTGTAAATATACGGCAAGTCTTTCTTTTAATTGTATCGCGCTGCGATTGGCAATCGCTTGCTCGAACTGCGCTTTAAAATCGCTTTCCACATGTTCTGATTGCGTCCACTCCAACTCGCCCCGCAAAAAGTCGTCCCCCATACCAAGCAGGGAAAGGAAGGGGCGAAGCAAAATCATCAGCACAAAAAGCGCGGTAAGAAAACGCAAAAAATAGCGTGTACCGCTGTTTTCCTCACCGGGCATCATCACCTCGATGATCGCCGCCGCCAATGTCACGGCAACCAAAGCAAAGATACTGCCCCTCATCCGCCGCCCCCTGCCGTAGCGCATCTGGCAAAGAGGGTGAGCGAAAAGATGACCAGCACAAAAAGAGAGGCGGTCACCGCAAGAAAATAGCCGTAGATCGACGCCATTTCAGAAAGAATTCGCTCCTCGCCATCCGAGCCGAACAGCTTTGCTACAGAGCCGCCCAGCATGAAAACAATACGGTTGAGCATTACCGACACAAAGGTGGGGAGAAAGAGAAAAGAAAACACCAAAATGGCTCCGGTACCCACCACAGAGCGCAGATACTGCACACTGCCCGAAACGGTGCGCAGTGCCTCTGAAACAGATCCTCCCACTACAGGTAAAAAGCTGCCGGCGGCAAACCGTATGGTACGCAGTGCCAAGGTGTCAGCACCCTTTGCCAAGGTGGTCTGAATCCCCAACACGCCGCAAAGAACCATCATCAAAAAGGAAAAAACCAAGGTGTAGGTTCGTTTGATCAGCGCGCCAATAGCGCGCAAATTGAATTTGCCTGATACCGCGTCCGGCAAAGCCAGCGCTAAGCATATGCCGGCAACCGGCAGCACGCTACCGGCGATCACGGTTTCCAGCACTGTTAAAAACAGCGACATAACCCCGTGGTTCGCTATCGCCGCGCCAATATTACCCCCCATGGCATAAAGAACGCCCATCAAGGGGAGAACTGCCAAAGACAGCTTTTGTAAAATCTGAAAAAAGGCGGAGATCTGAGAAAAACGATCACGCTGCAAGGAAAACAGTAAAACGACCAGCGTGAGGGTGCCGCAAAAGGAGAGCGCTTTGCCAAGCCCCCCCTCAAGGCCTTTTCCCATACCGCGAAAAACGGCGGAGATCAGCAGAACACCGCAGATCTGTGCCAATAGAAACAGATTTTCACGCAGGGCAAGTCCGGTCATTCGCCCTATCACCGCAAGCACCGCTCTGCCGCCGCTTGCCGTCGTTACGGCATCCGCCGCCCCTGTCGGATCGGTTGTAAAAAATTCCGGCGGCAACAAGCTCGCCACCTCGTCAGGAATGTACTCCAAAAAGGCTTGCCAGTAGGGTGCCACTTCTTCGCTTTCCGGAAAAAGATCCGAAAGGTCGCTATCACTTGCTGTCTCGGCAACCACCGCAATAGGGGAAACACAAAGCAGAAAAAGTAGCGAAAACACGCACCATATGCCTACTTTTTTCAAATTTTTAACAACTCCTTCGCAATCTCCAGTACCTCGTCGATCAAAGGCAGGCAAAGCACCAGTATCTCCAATTTTCCAAACAAAAGCACACCGCCGGCCAGGGTGTTTTCCCCCAAATCCCGGCAAAAAGAAGCAGCAAATTCACAAATAAGGGCAATACCGGTGGCACGCAGGATCGGTGTAGCATAAGTATCTGCCCCAGATAACGTGAAGAGAGAGCGCAATCGCTCGATCACCGGCAAATAAAAGAGGATGGATGCCCCCAATAGTGTCAATATGGCTGCCAGACGCACCGGCAACGCCATCGTGGCACACAGCTCACGCACACATAAAATCAGCATCACCGCCAAAAGCGCTACGCCGGAAATTTGCAGGATCCCCATACTCACTAAAAGCCAAAAATGCTCCGTACGGTGTCAAAAAGATTGCCAATCTCCTGCACCAGCATGAGAAAAACCACAATAACCCCAGAAACGATAACGAAATTCGCATGCTCGTCCCTTCCGTTTTTTTGCAGAATTTGCACAGCGATCGCTACCAATAGTCCTACGCCTGCCACCCGCAGGATCAAGCTGACATCCATTTTTTGGCTCCTTTCACAGTAACATCAAGAGAAGGATCGCCGCCGCCGAAAGGGGCAGGACCCACGCCATTTTCTCCCGTTTGGGTAATTCCGCCCGCAACCGATCGCAGCAGGGGATCAATCGCTCGATACAATACGCGCATGAGCGTAGCTGTTCCTCACGATAGCCACTGCCCAGCTGTGCCGAAAAATCGAAAAGCAAGCTGCAAATTTCAAACGGCAGATAAAGTGAGCAGGCATTCAGCAGGGCAGGGAAATCGGCAAATTCCCCCTCCTCCACGCCGCAATCTCGCAGAATACGAGGATCGCATTTTGCCAATATCCCCCCGACCGGTATCGAAAAACAGTCAATTTGTCCCCGAATATAGCGCACCAGCGAAAGAAAGCCCTCCGCTTGCCGACATCGCTTGCGCTCATACGAAGAAAGCGCCAAGCTGACCCCGGCACCGGAGCACAGGATCAAAAGGCAACCAAGCCCCTTATAGAAGTCCATCCGCCGCCTCCCAATCTGTGACATCATAACCAAACAAAAACTCCCCCGCACGGCGATAGAGACGCACATAGGCGCCAAAGCATTTTGCCTCATGCAAAAGGCGCATCCCCGGGCGGCAGAGCAGCTCGTTCACATCCGCCGCATGGGCGGTTGCCAACAGGGGCACGCCGCAGTTGTGCGCCTCGACAATTTCCTGTGCCTCACCAAGATCTCCGATCTCGTCGCAAACGATCAACTGTGCCGCAAGTGTCCTTGCTGCAATCGAAATTCCCTTGCCCCGCGGATAGCCGGAAAGCAAATCCAGCAGAAGGCTCACCCCCTCCAGAGAATAGAAAAGCTCGCCGCGGGTGTCGACAATCGCCACACGCAAGGGGTGATCCCCTCCCGCCATCTGCGCGGCAATACCGCGCAAAACAGTGGTTTTCCCAACGCCGGGTGGCGCATAAAGCAACACCCCTTTGCAAAGTGACATCTGCCGCAGGAGAGTGGCGATCTCTCCCCCCAGCGGTGGGGTAGCATGTGGAATACGGATAGCGAGAGAGGCAGGCTCAAAGATACCGGTAATTTTGCCATTGACCACTCCCGCTTTGCCGCAAACCCCTACACGTATGCCGCCTTTCAGGCTCAGATAACCTTGACAAACGGTTTCGCTATGGGCATAGAGCGACCCCTCGCACATAGCAAAAAACAAGTCATCAATCTCTTTGCCAGAAAGCACTGCGGATAGCCGCAGATTGCGGCCGGATACCGTTACCGAGGCCGCGCGGCCCCGGCGTAGTCGCAGCTCCTCGGGAAAGCTACCCGCCGGCACTGTTTCCTCTACCTCGCGGCAAAGACGAGGCGGCAAGAGCGCGCAAAGAGACGAGGGGAGCAATTGACGGCGAGCGACAATAATGTTTTGCAAACGCCTCGCCTCCCTTCTCAAAACACTATATGCAACACAAAAAAGAAAAATGACCGCCACCCGGGGCAGTCTTGCATTCTCGGCGCGCGGCGCAAACTGGATCCATAAATTCTTTTGTTTTTGGTGCTTTTCTTTATATCAGATTGCGAGTATAATCATAGCATCATGTCAATTAGAGGAGATTTTTCGCCATGGATAAGAAAGTTTTAACTGTTCAAGACGTTTCTTGCGTGGGGCAATGCTCGTTGACCGTTGCGCTCCCCATCATTTCCGCTTGCGGCATCGAGACCGCCATTCTGCCCTCTGCCGTGCTCTCCACCCACACCGGCGGCTTTACCGGCTGGACCTTCCGTGATTTGACCGACGACATTCCCGGCATTGTGGATCACTGGGAGAAAGAGAAAATTACCTTTGACGCCATCTACACCGGCTATCTTGGCAGTATGCGCCAGATTGATCTGGTCAAGGATATGTTCGCAAGGCTTTCCGCCCCGGGCTGTCTGAAAATCGTGGATCCCGCCATGGCGGACAATGGCAAGCTTTATTACGGCTTTGACGAAACGTTTGCGCATCATATGGGCAGTCTTTGCGGCATGGCCGACATCGCCCTGCCGAACATCACCGAAGCTTGTATGATGACTGATACCCCCTATGTGGCACAGGGCTATGATGAAACCTATGTCCGCGCCCTGATGGACAAGGTGCTGGCTCTTGGCGCCAAAACGGTGGTGATCACCGGCGTGTGCTACCGCCCGGGCGAGCTTGGCATTGCCATTCTATCTCAGGGTGACAAGGAGATCTCCTATTACTATCACGAGCGGCTGGCAAAGAGCTGTCACGGCACCGGCGACATCTTCGCTTCCGCTTTTACCGGCGCCCTTGTGCGTGGTAAAACTCCGTTGGAGGCCGCCCGTGTAGCAGGGAACTTCACCCTTGCCGGCATGAAGGCCACTACCGATGGCCACTGGTATGGCACCCAATTTGAAAAGGCTATACCGGTTCTTTTGGAGGAGCTTTCCAAATAAAAATCCAAACAAAAAACGACTTGACGTAAGACCCTCTTGGGTCGAACATCAAGTCGTTTTCTTTTTATTTTTTCAATTCCGCCAAGCGGCGGCGAATGCGCACCAAGGCATCCTGCGGATCGGTCGCGTCGGCAACTGCCATTTCGATGGGGCAAAGCCCATCGCCGGCGCGGTTGCGAATGGTTGGTACAAGGACGTCATAGTGGGGCAAAATACCAAAGCGTGTCAGAACCTTTTTTGCGGCGTCGCTGACAACACCCGCCCAAAGCTCGCGAACGCCAAGCAATACGTAAAGATACGCGGCGCCCGCGCCCACCACCTTATCAGCGGCGGAAAAGCCCTTCAAGCATATGCCATCATCCAAAAAGGAAAGGAGCGGCGCGACCCCACGGGCGCGGCTGGTATAGCTTGCCTCCCCAAGACAAAGCGCGCAGGTCAAATCCTCCTGCTCCAGCAGTTGTTTTGCGCGAAGTGTATCAGCTCTCATTTTTTTGTGCTTTTTCTACAAGAAGTACCAAAACGGGTATCAAAATCCATTGAATCGCAAGACCGGGCAAGCCGTTTTTGACAGCGATCCAAGTGCTAACGGCGGTGAGAGCGGTTCCGCCCAGGGCACGACCAATCAAAATAGCCAGCATCCGCGCCATTCTGCCGGCAAGCTGCGCCACCAACACCTTGGCAACAATGGGGAGCTTTACCCTGCGCAGAGCACCTGCGCATAGGCCGTAAAAGCAAAGTTCCACGCACATAAAAGGCAGGACGGTCACAAGAGGCATACCCGACAGCAAGAAGCTGACGGCGGGAGCCGCCAATCCAGCGATAGCGCCCACAGCGGGGCCGGCAAGCAAGCCAACAGCCAAAATCGGCAAATGCATGGGGAGCAGCAACTCACCAAGGCCGGTACCAATGTTCCAGGCGCGGCCCGCAACGTGACAGATCTGGGGCAGCGCCACGGCGGCCACGATGCCAATGAGCAAAGCAAGCATTTTGGCGCGAACAGTCAAGCGGGGCGCGACATGTGTTACAGAAAGCTTCATAGTTTCCTCCTTACTTCAGCCGGCTGGCGAAATCCGCCATCACCTCGGCAATTTTGATCTGCTGGGGGCAAACAGCCTCGCAGCTCTGGCAGCCAAGGCAAGCGCCCGGCTGTTTCTCTTCATCAATTTTACGCAGCGCCATAGGGGCAATAAAACCGCCGCCGGTAAAAGCGTGTTCGTTATACAGCTTGATCAAGCGGGGAATATCCAAGCCCTGCGGGCAGTATTCGGTGCAATAGCGGCAGGAGGTGCAGGGCACCATATTTTTTAGCATATCGGCGGCTACCGTCAAAACCTGCTCAAATTCGATACCGTTCAGGGGTTTATCCGCTTCATAGGTCGCAATATTTTCGGCAAGCTGCTGCAAATTCGACATACCGGAAAGCGTTACCGTAACCTGGGGGATGCTCTGCAAGAAGCGGAACGCCAGCGCCACCAAGCTTTCCTCAGGGCGAATTTTAGCAAGCGCCTTGGCGTGTTCGCCGCTCACAGTCGCCAATTTGCCGCCGCGGATCGGCTCCATGACCCACACCGGAATGCCGTATTCGTCCAGTAGCGCAATTTTTTCTTTTGCCTCTTGGAAATTCCAATCCAGATAATTCACCTGCAATTGGCCAAACTCCATATCCTTGCCATAGGCTTCTAAAAAGCGGCGCATGGTATCCAAATTTGCATGAGCCGAAAAACCCAAATGACGGATACGGCCCGCATCACGTTGTTTGATGAGGTAATCGTAAATACCGTTTTGGGGGTCAAGGTAAGCGTCGATATTCAATTCACAAACATTGTGAAAGAGATAGAAATCGAAATAGGAAACGCGGCAGCGCTCCAACTGCTTTTCAAAAATCTCCTCCACCTTGCCCATATTGGCAAGATCATAGCCAGGGAATTTGCTGGCAAGATTAAAGCTTTCACGGGGGTAGGCAGAAAGCAGCTTGCCCATCATCGGCTCAGATTCGCCGTTATGATAGCCCCACGCGGTATCATAGTAATTGATGCCCTTTTCCATGGCGTATGCTACCATTTCGGCACTTTTGCCCTCGTCAATACAACCGTCAGCGCCTGTTGGCAACCGCATTGCGCCAAGACCCAGCGCTGAGAGCTGTTCGCCTTGAAATGCTTTATAAATCATTCGTTTTCCTCCTTTCAAGGAACTACTTTTATTTTACAATATTTCGGCCAGTTTGGCAAGTGCTTTTTTGTGGCAAAGCGTGTCGCTTTTTGTGAAAGAAAAAATGACCCCAGGGCTTGACAAACGCAACTGTTTTGAGTATAATGATACTGTTGATTTGCAGGCATAGTCTAGTGGTAAAACCTCAGCTTCCCAAGCTGATGCTGCGGGTTCGATTCCCGTTGCCTGCTCCAAAAACGGAAAAATCCCGAAATGCCGATAAAATCGGTGTTTCGGGATTTTTCTTTATTTCATCGGGCTTTAAGCTGTTTGCAAAAACATGAACGCATTTTCAAAAACATCTATTAAAATCAAATATTTTTCCAATTTTGGAAATATCCGCAACCCTTGCGCAACCATGCAACCCGGGTGCAACCAAGAAAAAAAGCCGTATTTAAGGCCTCGGACGCTCCCCCCTGTCCTCGAGCCTATTTTTTCAAAATGAGCATTAGACGACACCTTGACTTGACGAGCGCCGCCGCGCTGCGCGCGGCGGCGGTCAAGGTGTCGAAGGCGCGCGGGGAGCGAGCGCTTCGCTTCCTCTCGCTTCCCCGGCTGCGCTCTTCGACCACCTTTGACACGCCTTGACCGCTTTTCACCGCAACGCCAAAAGGCCCATGTCTCCATGGGCTTTTTTGCGCGCTATATTCTCAGGCAGTCACTGACGCGCAGCTCAAATATGGGTTATATTCGATCCGTTGTTCCTCACGGATCTCCTACGGCGAATATCGACTTAGGTTTTCGTACTCATAGCCGGTAAAGCATATGAGCCACTCGACTGCCTCTTCACCCTCGACAACGCCCCTTGGAGCCGGGTCCACCGTCTTCCAATCGTCAAAAAGGATCCATTTCTTTACGAAATTATAGTATTCAGCGGCACACTGCTCGACAGCAATATTCGCCACCTCGTCCGAAGGAATACCACGGCTATAAACAATCCGCTCCCCACTCTTTTCAATGTACTTAAGTATATATTCCAACGTGGTACCGCGCTTAATATCGTCATTGGTAAAAGGGCAAAAATCGTTGCGCCCGAACCGTTTCTCAAACCAGGTATTGACGCAGGAGATCTGCATCTTATGCTGCTTGGTGCTATAACTCTCCCGCTCCTCGATCTCACCAACCATCTCACCGGGGGGAACATGAAACAGGCCGTGAAAATGCAAGCGACCGGTATCCTCGGCACGCTCAAAACAGCCCATATAGGTCCAATCGCGGCGTGAATGGAGATTTGACAGAGATCGGCGCAAACGCTGCTTGAAGGTCTCCTCTGTTGCCTTGACGTCGTCGTAGGTGAAGGTTACGAAATAATTCCAGTCATTAAAAAACGCTTTGCGTCGAAAGCGCTTAGCTCTGGCGCAATAGTTATTACGCTCGCGTTCAAATTCTTGATTAACAAACTCCTGCCAATCGTCTACGGCGTCGCCAAAGGTATCCTGCAAAGTTTCCAAAATGTATTGTTTTTGCTCGTTTCCGGTCATGCCGGGAACATATTCAACACCGTTTTCCGTCTCCTGCCTATAGCCCATTTTCGTGCCTCTATAAAGCTCACGGAAAGCCTTCTCGTGATCCTTCTTGGGGCGGGGCTTCCAATTGGCATAGGGCCGCTTGCCGGGTGCGATCGCGATATAATGACATCCATCATGGTAAACTCTGCAACGCATACTTACTCCTTTCTTTCAAAGTCTTCCGGGTCCAAATTCTCGTCGGTACAATCGTAACGTTCTACCGGCTCTTTATCGTTGAAATCAATCTGATGATATTTAAATAAATCCTTGTTAAGATGTGAATGGGAAAGCGACATTTCTTTTAGTGTAGGATATTTGCCTTGATAGGCGGGCAAATCATTCATGCCAACCGCGCAACGCTCAGTCTGATAGGCAGAAAACGCCTTAAAATAATCGCTGGCGTAGCGCTCAGCATACGCTTGACGATACATCACGATATAAGACATCTCATCCGAATGTTTATGCTCCTCGCTGGTGCCGACTTCTGTAATAATCTTCTGCCGATAATAGCCAAAAAGATTTTTGCGGCGGAGCATATAACGAAACAATATTGCGGCAAAGCCCTGGCCCAGCCAAGTAATCAAATGATGGTTGCCCCACTTATACCGGCTCTCGTCCCAGATACCGTTCCACCATGCGAGATACGCGCCGATCACGCCCTCCTCAACCCAAAAGAACGGCAGGGCATTATCCGCGCCCTTATGCTTCTCAATATGAAGAACCGCGCAAAGCTCATGACCGTCGGCTCCCCAGGAGGTAGGCCGCTGGGCATTGGTCAACATGTGCAGCATACATCGGTTAGCAAGCATGGCACCGTGACCGCTCATTTTGACCCACAGATTGAACAGATCATTTTTTTGATTACTTTCCTCGTCCTTTGCCTTCGTCTCCTTTAGCTGATCATTGTTTTTTCGCTCCTTATCAATCTCTGTAAACACAAGGATACCGAACTCAAAGGCGCCAATATTGGGATTATCCCGCTTGATCTTCACACCAAGCCGGAACATGTCCCAATCGACAATATGGCTGTATTGGCTGACCTCCTTCATATATTCAGGATCGCGGGCCAAATAATTGGTATCTACCAACTTAAAGTTGCCTTCATCCTGTATCATAAAATCATCACGAACCGGCGCGGTAGAAATCAAATATGACGTGGAAAGCGTATAAGAGAAATACGCCTGGGCGTACTCCTCCAATGCGTCCCACAAAGAGATCACCTTTAAGCCGTCATTGTATCTCATGGGATACAGATCTGCCCTGTATTGCCAAATATGCTCCTGGTCACAATAAACACAAAAGGAACGATACCGGGCCTTGACCCATTCCCGGGCCGAGGTCCAGCTGCGAATTTTGCCGGACTTGATCTGTTGCTGAATGTCAAGCTCGAACAGAATCCAAGGGAACCGCGGGAACTTCAACATGTTTTCGTTCAAGATCTCCAGGTTTGCATCACGATCCAACGCGCTGAACGTAATCGCCATGTCATTCATCATCATATCTTTGCCGGAACGCATCAAGCCCACGATATAATTGCACATCGGCAGCTCCTTCAGGAGCCGTTTATTATGAGCGCTAAAAGCATAGAGCTTGTCCGCACCGTATGACAAACGCCAGCGCTCATAGATCCATATGCCGATGGCGACCCAGCAAAACCAAGGAAGGGTATGAAACATCAAAAGAATATCGACGATCAGCTTCATAAGCTGGATATGAATAGTAGAAAAAGAAAGGGTGGTAATCAGCCAAAGATAATACGCGGCAAATTCCAAAATAACGGTATAGACGCCAAAATACAGGAGCCACAGCGCCCAGAAAAGGCGCCACCAGTAGGTATTCCTAAAAAAGCTCCAAACATCCAAAACACGGTCCTTTATCCATCTATATGGCTTTGCTACAAAGAGCTTGAACAAGCGCAAAGGTACAGTATCTTTGTTATAGTCATTATTCACATCATCCCAGGTCAGTAGCAAGGGAACACAGACAAGCAAAGCCACAATGATGAACAAACAAAACGCATATAGAATTTTGACTGTATAAAACAGCAAAAACATCAAATATACACGAAAATGCTTCCACACAAAAATCTCAGCTCCAATGGCACCGATTTTACGGTAGATCTCCGATAAATCTATACCAAAGCTTTGCCAAAGATCTACTTTTGAAAAATCATTTACCGTTTGTTCGATCGGAAAAGGGAGCGAAATTTCAAAAAGATCAACCAAAGCCAGCGCTCGCCAAAAATCATTCACTGCCTCAGCAATACGCCAAAAGGGGTACTTATACACAAATACCCCTAAAGCCAACGTTCCCAAAAGAAGACCAAAGCATATAAAATGCCGGTAGTCTATGGATTTTAACTTTTTCCACATATATCACCTCACACGACATACGCAAAAAGAAAAGCTATGTACCCGATGAAGAACGCCGCGGTTGCGATGCCGAGCACAGACAATATCCGCACAAATATTCTCATTGGCTCTGATCTTCAAAAACGTCAACGTCGCCGTTTTTCTCACAAGGAACAAGCTCAAAATATTTAAGCTCGTTGTATGTAAGGCGATAAACGCAGTTTTCCTCTATATGAACGAAAGACACCTCATTTTTTCGAGCTTCAAATTCCAGCGCGGTCACCGGCCCATATTCTTTGCCATCGACCGTTACGCACCAAATCATACGCATAAAACGCCGATGCCAAATACCAATCACAACAGCGCCGATCAGAATCAACACGAACCAAACAATCCAAAAAATAGTATCAAACATTTTTATTTTTCCTTTCTGATGTAAAAATTTTGGGGTTGACAAAAACGCAAAAATAAGATATAATATGATTGCGAACTCAACCGAATCGGTTGTTAAGTCGGCTTGACCGACCCGCACCTGCGGAGGATCTATTCCTTCGCGCCGAGGTTTTTACCTCGGCCTTTTCTTTTTTTGAACTCTTGTATGAACTATAGCATTATATGTATCATGACTCGATAACTTAAATCGTTCTTTTTGTTCCGGGAAAACCTTCTTGTCCGACAGATCCAAGGGACGTTTGGTCATTCGATTTTTTCCGAAACGTTGATAATCCACGCCCGTACGTTTTTCCAAGCCGTATTTCTTCTGATCTATTTCCATCAATGCAGGATCACGTTCTTTTTTAATGGACTTTAACTTTGCCACGGACACCGCCTTCCCGTTATCTCGAACAACAACATAATTCCGTTGCTTCTTTGTTTCAGGATCGATATACTTTGTTTCGCCACGATACACCTTCCCAACATTACTTTTTGCCGTAACTATCACTCCTTTTTTCTCCCCGGCATATTTCTGCCGGGGAAGTATTGACTTATGTTATTTCTTCCTTTTCTTTTGATTTTTGTTTGTTTTTCGCTTTCGCGATCCGATCAGCTTAGAAAAAGCATCTCGGCTTTTTTGTAGCCCAGAGGTCCGCGCCCTGGAAAGGTAAAGCCCCTTTCGCTCATCAGCGGTCAGAATGCTCCCGAACTCCTCCTGGAGCTCATGCACTTGACGGTGATAACCAGCTTTTACCTCAGCTTCCAACATGTAAAGCTGGTGAGCCGCTTGAGAGATCGTTTGCTTTGAATGCTTCATTGCTGCTTTCTCCCACTCCTGTTTTTATTTGACTTTGGCTTTTTCTTCGGTTTTTGATCAGCTTTCGGCGCTTCCGGTACTTTTTCTTTTTGCTGTTTTTGCTTCCGCTTCTTGGCCTTATCGACCGAGCGGTCAATAGATTTTTTGGCGTTTTTCGCCAACTTCGCGCCTCCTCCCAATAACCAACCTCCAGCAGCAAACAGCTTGACAACAACATAAACGATCAAAGCGATAAGAGCAATGATTGCTATTACCTGTAGAATTTTTAAAAGTGTTTCAAACCAATCCTTTAAATTACCCTTGGCTTGATCCCGCACATGATTGGACCAATCATCCTTTACACTGACACCGCCATCCAAGTGGTCCAAGGGATCAGCATTAACCTGATAGGTAAAATACTGATCACCGCGAACAAAAGTCACTGTCGTGACATCAATATCACGGTAAAAAGGCATACGAACAAGCCAAGTATCGCCGTCCGTTATCAAAGTTTTCTTGTTAAAGGTTTTATCTTCATCATAGTAATAAGCGTCAAGCTCATAACACTCATATTGGGCAGTGGTAAAGCGAAGGCAAACCACCCAACCTTCCGCATTCTGCAAATACTCCAAAAAGCCTGCCGCATCTTTACGAGCAATTTTTAAATTTTTGGAAAGACCGGTAAGATCATACCGATATTTTGAAGCCATATCTTTTGGATCTGTTATCACCTCAAATTTCATGACTTTTTCCTCTTTTTGTTCACCATAAACGTGGCCAAAAAAAGCGGCGATGCTTTGCCAAAAATTCAAGTTTTGATCAACTTCAAAACTACCCAATTCGTAAAAGTCATCTTTTTCGTATAATACATTTTTTGTCTCAAACGAAGAATACAACTCTTCTGGCAAGCCGTTTTCAAAAGTCTGACCAGGATAATAGGCATTCATATACGCTTCTAAATAAGTTTGAAACACAGAAGACTTCAAAACCTCATAAAAATGATTATATTTGTCAACCTCGATGTCGGGATTATAGAAATAATAACTCAAAGCATTTTGAATTTCAGTAAACTGACGATAACCCAATTTGTAAAACTTATCCGGAATCGTAGAAGTATATCTTTCGCGATTACTATCTGTAGGGTTATAAACCCACTCTGGCGCATCCCAACGAGCCGCATTATTACTATCCGTCCAATATACCAATTCGCCCAACTCCAACGTAGGAGCACCGGAGAAATACGAATTCACTTCATAACCAGATTTTAAAACACCGATGTCTTTCATACTGTTTAATTGCGAAGAATTGGTTACAATGATAGGTGTAGACAAATACTGCTTAAAGTCCGCTGTAATGCTATCAATGTAATCATATTCTCCATTTTCAAGCACCCAAGCGGGAACGGTGAAATAAACAGTAGCTATTTCATTGTAAGTGTTCAAATCCTTATCCGAAACCGGGTTCTCATAGCGGTAAACCGATCCACGCAATTCCAGATCCAACGTTAAAAGTCCGCCATTGATGATCTCCAAATTGTTTTGTTTTTCAAAACCTTTGACCACAAAGCAACGATCTACAAAAGCACTCCCACTAGAGGAGCCATACCGATGAATGTAATAATAGCGAACATCTAAGTCGGGAAAGGGAAAGATACGGCCGGTAAAATCCAACATGGCACGAACAAAACGACCGTCTTTTGAACGTTCTATTTTGTTAAAATAATTCATATACTGATCAGTTAAAGGATCCGGCCGCTCATCATCAAATGACAAATATACATAACTGTCACCAGCATCCAAAACACTAGTTGGATCGTAAAAGTAAAAATATACGCAAAATTTTTGATCCGAACACGCAAGATCCGGGTCTATACCAGCCTCCCGAATATGCAAAAATTCCAACTGGCCATGATTATATGCGCCTTCATCAAAAGGCTCACCATTGACCGTGAATTTTTTTAAATCCTCCAATATGACGTCTTTTTCCTCCTCTGCCGCTGATGCGAATACCACAAATAGTGGCAGAAGGGTCAAGACACATAAAAGGATACATAAAATTTTTTTCATAAAACCTCCATTTTTTGAAAGTGTACTTTCAAAGAAAAAAGGTCTACGACCCACAGACGGGCCGTAGGCCTTTTTTTATCAATCGCCGTATTCCGTTGTATATTCCACATCCTCTACATCATGAGTGCCGGAACAATGCGGACAATTCTCAATCACAGAATACATAAATTCGTTTACATAGAAAACCGCACCGCATTCCGCAGAATATTTGTAACACGGAACGAAACCGCTAAAATCAGTAAGCCATGGACCGTCGCCGTATTCATCAAAATAGCGCACCTCTTCAATATCAGAAGTTCCGCCATCATAATAAGGATTGGACGATTTTGTAAAATAACCGTCAATGTTAAAACAGCTATCGTTGGGGCAAGAAATGGGATTGCCATTTGGCGTATAGACAATCGCGCCGCAAGAATCACAAGTATATTGATCTCGCCACTCTGTTGAAGGGCTGGAGCAGCGCTTGAAAGTCTCGGAATTCTCATCCCACGTATACATGACAGTATCACTGCCGATATTACCGGAATCACCGGAACCGCCGGAGCCGCTACCGATCTGCGCAAGCACCGCGTTGATGATCGCTTGCTTATCCGCCTCGGTCAAAACATAATTACTGCCGGCGGGGCCCTGAGGACCTGTCGCGCCGGTTGCTCCGGTATCGCCCTTATCGCCTTTTACGCCTTGCGGACCCTGGGCGCCGGCATCACCTTTTTCGCCTTTTACGCCTTGCGGACCCTGGGCGCCGGCATCACCTTTTTCGCCTTTTACGCCTTGCGGGCCTTGTGCCAGCACGCCGGTAGAAATCCAGGTAGCGCCAACATCATAAGAGACCTCCCACATGCCGGTATCGGTAGAAATACGCATCAACGGTGCGATGCCGTTCGTACCGGCAAGACCCTGAGGACCTTGTTCGCCCTGGGCACCGGTGGCACCGGAAATATCGGTTACCAGCTTATAACCGTCTGCCCGCTTGACAAAAATCTTGGCATTATCAGGATCCTCTACGCTGCCGGTATTGATCAGCACATAGCCGCCCTCCGGCACACCGTCGGTTTCAAACGCCAAATGCATGGCTTCAATGCTTTCAAATTCCTTTTCAATGATCAAGGCGGTATCGCCGCCAAAAGAAATCGAAGGCGCCTCAATTATCTCTGTATCTGCCTGTTGCTTGGTAATTTGCAGAAAACCGACAGCCGCAATACCAAACAGAGCCAAGACAAGGCAGACGGTCAATAGACGCTTCATGCCTTACTTGTAATAACCGACAAGATCATCCACATCGTTAGAGACACACAGGATGGGCTTCAGCGTCAAATTGACATTGGTTTCCTCACCAACGCTAATGATGAGATGCGCCTGCGTATCGCTTTCAACGGTAAACAGCACGGGGCCGCTATAGCTATTGGCAAGAGTGGCGCCGCCGGAAACAGCCTGCAAAGAAAGATACATAGTCTTATTAGAGCCGTTAGTGAGAGAACCGTCAAAGGCATATGTGGTACCGGCTTTCAAATTGACAAGCGCAACCGCATATTCTTTGTCCGTTTCGGCGGTACCCTTTACCTTGATGGAATTGTCGTCTTCGTCAATTTTGATCGAAATGCCATCAGAGCCGTTGGCGATCACGCCTTTATCATCCAGGAAGGAAGCGCCGTGATAAAGATTATCTGGGTTTGGTTGCTTTAGCTTCCATTCATCGGTATTCCAGTTTTGGAAGCCCTGAGTGGCTCGGCCAAGCAAAACAAGCAGAAACACTGCCACCAACGCAATGCCTGTACAAATCAAGATCGTTTTTGTTCGCTTTTTCATACTTTTTTTCTCCTTTTTGTTTTTTGGGGTGCTAAAACATCTATCGAGATAGCGCTTTCAAAGCACCACCCCAAAAACGGCGACGTCGCTGTTTTTGAGACTGAAAGCGCTATCTCTTTTGAATAAAAATCGCTACATTGAAATCACCTCATACATCTCCTTTCCTGATGCTTAATACGGAACCAGCTGGCACCGATCCGCGGGGACCCGAGTCCAACGGTTTACGTACATCTCCTCAAGCAATAAACACAAGACGAATTTTCGCCTTTTTCGATCATAACCGATCACAAGCTCCCTGATACATCTGTACGTCTTACCGTCACATATGATCTCGCACCGCGCGATCATTGCCTGTCTGGCTACCTCCTCGGTCACTGCATAGCCCTTTGCGCGATCTGGATGAGACACTCAAGAAGGCGCTTGTCGCTATCGCGGGAGGGCTTGACTTTGCACTCCAGCGTAATGCCTTCCTCATCGGTAGACATCACAAGATAAGTAAAGCCGGAGGACGTCATGCCGGTATTCTCATCCTTCATCTTGTAGGGCACCATATAGAGCGGCAGTGCATCGGCTTCACCGAATAGCAATGCGAGAACGCCATAACCACCCTTATCGGGGGGAGCCATGCCAGCGCGAATATCCTGACCGCGTAGCTTGCCGTAAATGTTGTAGGTGAAAATCGGCTTATCGCCCTTCTTGCGGGGCTTCAGCTTCTCGCGGCGCAGGAACAGGCCGGTAAGCTTTGCGTCACCCTCGTACTCGTATTCCTCTTCGGTCTCCTCTTCCTCGACAGGAGCCACGCCGTCAAGCAGGGCCGCCTTGGTGGATGCGTTCAGCACGTCGTCCAGCACCTCGCCGGTCTCGGTATCCACACCGGCGGGAGCGGTCATTTCTTCGGTTACTTCGTTTTTCTTCTTTTCTGCCATAGTCACTTTCCTTTCTGCCCTTTACCCCGGGCCCGGGGAAATATAATACAAGGGCGAGTGCAGTGCGCCGACTGACAAAGAAAGGGAAAAGTCTCGATCAGCCGACGGTGTCACCCGCCCTCTATTTCTAAAATAGCAGAAAAAAAGTACGATGAGGTACGATGTTGCTTTGGAGCATAAAAAAAGGCACCGGATAATTCCGATGCCGTCCACCCGCAGTCCCTTTGACAAAGAAGGACTTGCGTGGTCTACAAAAAAGCAATCAAGCCCGAAAGGAGGTGATAAGATGCCATACATCCGTCTTTGCAATTTCGTCAACACGTACCACCACATACTGCTTGACATCATTGCGCAAATCTCTGCCATCCTATAACCCCACAATCGGGCTTGTGAGGATATTATACCACACAAGCCCTGCTTTGTCAAACCTGAATATTTTTTAATGTTTCAAGTGCCTTTTGATGTAAAAAACCTGTTACATGCTTTTCTGAATAGTTCAGCTTTCTGGCAATCTTACACCAGCTCCAACCCTCGAAATAACGCAAGATCAGCAGCTCCCGCTCATTGCTCGGCAATTTATTCAATGCGTCCGATACCTCGGTAAGCCGCCGCTCCACTTTCTCCAGGAGCCGGCGGTATAACCGTATACGGCATCCATAAGCAAGCTCTGCCAGCTCCGTCCAGCCCGGGGATTCTCGCCGCTGCTCCAAATCCTTGATCAGACCGGAAAGCGTATCTGCTTCGTTACAAAGCGCGGCGCATTGCTGTAAATCCTCCTTGGTCATCATCAACCTCCTCGCCGACAAATAAAACGTAACAGCTCCAACAAATCGCACTCTTCCAAAGGCCCATTGCAGGAAGCGTGAAGAACCGCACGGCTATCTTTAAACACAATCACATAATGATTTTCCGGGTTTTGATAAAATATAAAATCTCCTAACGCAACTTTCACGTCTTACCTCCATATGTACGAGACATAGCAGCTTCCCAAAAGTCGTCTACATCAAAAGAGCCTTTTGGTTCCTGTTTGCCGCTTTGCCGTTCTTTTTCGCTATCCTCTCTGTACCATGACAGGATTGCCGCAAAATCATTCGGATAATGATAATGCTTACTCTCCTTACGTTCCGAAAACCGCTCAATATAAGTGTCTGCATCCGGGATCTGCTCCTTTAAAGCGTCATATTCCTCTGGATATAAACGCACGTTTTTAAAACAGCCGAACACCGCCGCATCCTCGCGCGTGAGAGAGAAATCTGTTTGGTTTTGTTTTGTTTGGTTTATGTGTTTTTCCGTACTGTTTTTTCCTTTTTCCGTATGGAAAATTGACTTTTCCGTACCGTTGATGTTTTTAAAGGAACACTTTACAAGAGTATCGGGCGGAATCTCTTCTTTCGGCAAGACCCAATACTCTGAAAAAAGCGGTATGACAAGGCGGTTTTTCGCTACAATTCGCAAGTAGCGCCGCTGGATACCCACAGAAGTTAATACATGGTGCATATCGAAAACCCGCTTATCAAAAAGCGAACGCGCGACACACGCCCGAATAACCTGCTGCACAAGCCCGAAGGAACAACCGCAACCAACCTCTTCCGCAAGCAAGATCGCGTCATCATCACTCCAAGCTCTGAAATACCCATTTTTCTTATAACAGGAATTCAGCGCAAAAAGCGCTATCAATACGCCTTTAGCGCCAAATTCCCCGCGGATCAGCTTAAACTTATCATCATAAAGCAATCCAACATCAAACGGCCAATAGTCAACTCCACTTTTGAGCGGACGACCAGCCATAGATCACACCTTCAACATATCTACGATCTGTTCCGCAAGCCCTTCAAGGAGCTCTCCTTCCGAGGGCTCCTTCTGCTTAGCTTCCTCTATTACAGAAAGCATTCGGCCATAGGCAGCTTGCATCGCCTCCAGGCAGGCACCAAATTTCACCCGATACGGAGAAGCTGTTGCAGCTGCCACACGTAGCTGCTCCTCCAGATCAGCCACTCTTGCGGCAGTCGCCCTCTCCGCTTCTGCCTTAGCCTCCTCCTTTGCCGCTTTGATCGCCGCCTCCTGTTCGGCTTGCACCTTCTTCACAGCATCCGCACCCTCTGTGCGGGCCTTTTCCAGCTCTTTTTCCGCCTTTTTCTTGGCGGCCTCGATTTTTGCCTTGGCGGCATCCTCGGCGGCCCGCTTGGCCTCTGCCTCGATCTTGGCACGCTCCTCAGGAGAGACAGTCGCAACCTTGCCGCGTTCTGCTTGCAGCTGCTCGTACAATTCCTCGTTCGCTTGCTCAGCAGCATCCAGCTTCATACGCTCCTCCAGCATCTCCTTCTCCGCCTCTGCAGCACGCTTTTCTGCCTCTTCCTTGGCCTTAACTGCCGCTTCCATCTCGCGGACGGACATAGCCTCAGTATCATGACCCTGCACAAATTCACGCTGCTGCGCCGGCGCCAACCGGGCCAGCACCAACGCCTTGGAGGGAAGCATGGACGCAAATAACTCAGCTATATCGTCGTCACCAGCCGCAAGCTGTCCCTCGTAAGCGTCGGCAAGCTTCATAAAGCGCTGGGCCTTGGTAATTGAATAGCCTACATTCTCCCGAAGCCAGCTCTCCCACATACCGTGGCGGAGCGAAGCCTTAACTTCTTTAAGGAGCTGACCAATCTTGATACCGCCACGAACAACAGTCTCCGCCGTATTCTGCTCTACGATCTTAATCTCCAACGCGATCTCATTCGCCCGCGCCGGCACCACCGCCGTCTCTTCCTCCTCAACGATCTCTGCCAGGATACGTTCTTCCTTCTCGCGCTCGATCCTTTCATCCTCCAGACGGCGCCGCTCCTCCTGATCGGGGATTACATTATCATCCATAGCGTTGTCATAATAGTAATTGCATCCCAGCTCTTTTTGCTCAAACATACACTTGCCACGCCCGCATTCCATACTGAACGGACACCGCTTATTGATATTCTTCTTAGCCATTTATACTGCCTTCCTTTCTGCGGCCCTCTCGGCCTTCTTTTTCGTTTGCGTGGGGGCAAAGCCCACCTCCAACAGATCCGCCTCCAGCACGTCGGCCAGGAACTGACCCCGCAGGTGCCCGTTGCGCACCTCGACCTTGTTTTTGCGGAGGGTGGTATATCCCTCGATGCGAAGCTCTCGGCTCGCCGCAGCGACCTCTCTCTCCTTCGGGGTGAGCTTGTCCTGTAACTGCATCTGCCACTCGGCAAGGAATGTGCGGAGCTCGTTCACGTGCTTATCCTGGTTATCGCTCACAGTACGAAGCTGGCGCACCGTGCCACCCGGCTCCACCTCAATGGTGTAATACGGGATATTCGGTGTTCTGGCTCTGCGGACAAAAAGCAGAAAGCTTTCACCCGACTTGATGCGATCCAGGTATCTCTCGGGGGCGCGGTAGACACAATGAGAAAGCTCCATCGCATCGAAAAGCACGTCACCGATGCACGTAGGCACCGATACTATGTATTTCTCGCCCTTATAAGCATATTTTTGCACTGTCTTATAGAACTGCCGTATACCCTTATAGCGGCGCTCGTATTGCTTGCCCTCCTTCTGCGCGGCATCAATACGGCGCTGGCGCATTTCGGCCCATTCACGCTTCTTCTTGCGCTCCTCGGCAATACACGCCGCATCCAGCATCTTGTCGTGCTCGGCTTTGAGGTCCTTGGGCATCGGCGACACCGTACCGATCTTGCCCGCCTTTTCGGCAAGCGTGATATAATCACCCCACAAAGTATAGGCGTCATGCAGGGTGATGCCGGGACACTGCCAGCACCCGCCGCCGCTGCTCTGCTGCACGCGGTTGATGTAATTCATCAACTCGCGTACCTCAACCTTCAAGCGCCGCGCCTTTGCTATAAAGTGATACACCGAGGAGATGCGGAAAAAGCTCTGATCCAGCTCATAGGCCCTCTCCCAGTCGCGCCGACCCTTGCCGTTAATACGCTTGAAGATCTTATACACGTCAAGATCGTATCGGTATTTCGCCCATTCGTTGTATTCCTGTTTGGGTAGACGATACAGATCCCAGGGCTTCTTAGCACTCCAATCCAGCAGCGATACGTTCTCGCGGTTCTCCATCACCACCTCGCTGACAAGGAAATCATGGCCCATACGAGAAAGCATCTCCAGCTGGGGATGCTCGGCGTAATGGCAAAGGTATCGGACAAACTGCTGCGAACGATAATAGCGCCCTGCGCCGTGATAGCGCAGAAACGTTTTCTCCAGATCCGTCACCCACACCATTTTGTAATCAAAGCACTCGATGTATAAGCCGTGATTCCACTTGAAGGGCTCGGTGGCGTTCTGCTCCTTCACCAAGGGCGAGGTGGTGCTCCACGCCTTCCAATGATCGTAGCGCCCAGGCGTTAGGTGATAGATCGCGGTCTCAAAGGTCTTTGTCACGCCGCGCAGCTCGTTCAGCACCTTGCCCTCCCAGTCCTTATAGCAATAGCCGCGATCCGCATAGATGGCGCGGATCCACACATCGTCGGGACCGTTCGCCATGAACACCGCCACGCAGTTGGTTTGCCAGAACTTACGCACATCGCAGACCTTCACGTTCTTCACCATCGCCCTTGCGCCGCACAAGGGACACTCTGCCTCGTCATTGTGATGAGCATGGAACAGGGCAAAGTCCTCGGCGGACATCAGATCCTTCAGCACCAGCTCGCCCTCGTCAAAGCTCTGATGGCACGCGGTGCAGGTGTACCGACGGTGCCCACGCTTCACCGTTTCAAAGAAAAGATACTTGCGAAAGCCCTTGTCGATCTCGTTATACACGTGCTGGGGGATCTCCGGCATCCCCGCAAAATCGTCCTTGATAATTTCGCTCATTTCTCCGGCACCTCACTTTCCAAATAAGCAACGGCAGCCATAAGGCATTTCTCGTCAGTGCATGCGCTAGCAAGATCTGGGCAAAACCGCTCTTCGCAAAATGTCACAGAAAAATTCTGCTGGTCCACATCCAACAAAAACTCGGCCAACTCCTCTGCGCTCATGGCACGAATCTTATCAATTTGCTTCATCACAAATCTCCTCCCCATTGATATCAACGTAAACACCCTCCGGCACGTCCTCGCCAACGCGCCACACGGCAACCTGCTCGACCTCACCATTCTCCTCGCGGGCCATGGCAAACAGATCTCCCCCTCGACCCTTGGCGCGTGGATTTTTACCGCGCACTACCACGTAGCCGTTTCTGGCTACGCCGCTGCCGTCCTTGACCGCAAAGCAATCCTTTTTGGGATGCCGCGCCATATACAGCAGGATGTGCAGGAGGTAATCCGCAGGCTCCAGCACGCGCAGGATCGTCAGCTCGGTGCAGGAGATCTTGCTATCCACCGCATCCTCATCCACGTCGCCGCCGATACCCACGATGCAGTACACCGACCCCTTGAAATTGGGATAATACCGCAGGCAGTCGGCGGGATCCTCGGCGCAGTGCCAGCCGTTTTTCACGCAGTTCGCCGCCTCGGTCACGTTCTTCTCCCCGATGGGCTTGAACGCCACGCCGCGGCAAACAAATCCCGGCTCAAAGGCCTTGTATGCTAATCTCATTGGCTACCTCCTTTTTTCGCAATCTCATAGCATTGCGTTTAATAAAAGCAATGCAGCAACATTGCGTTTTTACTGCACCGCATCAACCGTCACCGTCCTTTGTAGGGGCAATCATTGATCGCCCGTCATCCGGGGCCGCCCCCACGTCTGTCATCTTCACATCGCGGGGCCTTGTCCACGCCGCAAACAAATCAGAAGGGCGCAAGTTGAGTATTTTCGCAGACGTCTGTTTTTTTGTCGGCTTGGAGATCTTCACACTCAACTCCACGTCGGCTTCCGGAAAGAAATACTGCACCGCCATGCGGTATGCATCATAAGGGGACATCGACACGTGGCTCCCCTGCGGCACCTTCAAGTCGTTCACACAGCCCTCCAGGGACTTGCCCTCGGCCATTACCGCCGCCGCAAAATCTTCATCCTGCTCCACAAAGCCGCAAAGGGCCTCGCGCAAATGCGGCACCAGAAAGTCGCGCTTGTTCTGAAAGGTCTTGACCTTCGCCTCGGTCAGCTTGCGAATCGCATCCGTTTGAATTTGTTTCACAATTTCACTTTCCTTTCTGTTTTTTGCCACAACCCACTATAAAAGCAATATATAAGTTCTCGTTCCCTTTGATTGATGATGCCACAATCAACGAGCGCCATAAGATAAGCATCCAGCTTTCCTCTCCAAAAAACACGTGTTTTTTTATCAACTGCAAGTTCAATGCCAGAAGAATACTCATATAGCCTGTTTCTATTACGCAGAGAGATCTTACCAAGCAATTCATTTAACTGTTCATGCGTCATATGTACCTGTATCATACCTTCACCTCCAGTCCTTCATTTAAGCGGCTAATAAGCCGCACCAAATCATCCACGTCCATTACACCGGACGCTAAGAGCTTGTCCGGAGCGTTCTTTTTAACTCTACCGTACAAGGTCCACATACCAACGCAAGCTGTTAAGTATAAAATGTCTTCTTTTGCCACCTCATTGAGAGCCGCAACGATATATTTAACCGCGTCATATAGACAGTTAACCAAACGCTGCTTTGCTGCAAATGATAATCTCATTTGATCAGTCCCTTCTTCTTGAATTTTAAATAAACCGCCGTGATCTGCTTTTCGTGCATTGCCGATACCTTCAACTTCCAGGCCGGCCCTGAGTATACCGCCAGCAGCAACTGACGTTGTCGCTCAATCTCTTGATCGTGTGTCATGTGCACCTCCAAAAACGGCAACGTTGCCGTTTTTCAATTGTTGTAATAATATTCCAACGCCTCAGCGGCCGTCATTTCATCAATGGCCCATTCTAGCCAAATAAAAAATTCCTTACGCTGTTCATCGGTAATCTCTGTGTCACCGTAAAGCTGTTGATCATCAAAGGCCTTTTGAATATAGCCCTTCATGATCTCATTTTCCTCATGAAAACCCCAATTTGCCACTTCTTTAGACATATTTGCTCACCTCCTCACTTATCATAATAAGTACCCGAAGTTTGCACCGTAAGCTGCTGGATCCCGACCGCCTTACAGATGCGGAGCATAACCGCAAACGACGCCCTACCGGGCAGGCGCATGTAAGTATAAAGACTATGATCACTAATCCCGGACTTTTTAGCAACCTCCCGGATCGTGAGTCCGCGCTCATCCATTGCGTCCCGGATGCGCTTTGCCAAGATCTCGCCATCCGACTTTTTCACGCAGCCCTTTGTGCTTGCTTTCACAGCCGCACGGTCAATGATCACATCCTCGCCCTCGTTCTCTGCGGCGGGAATAATGCTTGTCACCTTACCCTCGGCATCGGTGACAATCGCAAAATGTAATGAAATAGGTTGAGTTGTCATGTTAAACTCCTTTCTCTTGTTCTTCTTTAATCAAAACATAAACCTCCTTTTATGTAACTTCTAAAGTTACCGATTTTGCAAAAAAAATACTCTGAGGATCCTGCAATTTCAAAACAGAAATCATAATCTCAACCTCGTCAGTACCAAAAACGCCAATCTTCATTCTACGAATGAAGGTTTTTTCACTTATGCCAAGCATAGAAGCAAGTTCCTTTTGAGTCATTCCATTACGCACAATCTCTGCGCGCAAAGCATTTTTATCAAGCACAATAGCCACCCCCTTTGTGTAACTTAATAAGTTACACTTATAATACCACACGCAAAATAACTTGTCAAGTCATTTTTGAAAATTTTGCTGAAAATATTGACAACCGTCAAGTCATCGCTTATAATGAAGTCCAAGGAGGTGAAAACCTTGACTATCGGACAAAGAATAAAAGAAGAACGAAAAAGAAAAGGCTTCTCGCAAGAATTCGTTGCAAACGCAATAGGAAGCACTAAGCAAGCAATCTATAAATATGAATCAGGTATTGTAACGAATATTCCAACCGACAAAATCTCTATAATGGCAGATCTGTTTGGAGTGACCCCTGCATATCTCATGGGATGGCAAACCGAAATCGAGCCTCCACTACCTGCCAACGTTCGCCCTGTCACCACCAAACGCTTCCCACTCTTAGGCGAGATCGCTTGTGGTGAACCAATTTACGCCTCTGAAGATCATGAGTCCTACATTGACGCCAGCGCAGATATTAAGGCCGACTTTTGTTTGACCGCTAAGGGCGACAGCATGATCGGCGCCAGGATCCACAACGGTGATGTCGTATTCATCCGGAAGCAACCCATAGTGGAGAACGGTGAAATTGCCGCGGTAGTCATTGACAATGAAGCTACACTAAAAAGATGGTACTTCTATCCCGAACAAAAGAAATTGATCCTAAACCCGGAAAATCCGACTTTCGCTCCGCTTGTCTACATTGGCGAAGAACTGGATACGGTTATTTGTCTCGGCAAAGCAGTATGCTTTATGAGTAATTTGTAAAGGAGGTCCCACAATGGGTAAATGCGACATTTGCAGAAAAGAGAGCGGCGAGTATCAGCTCTGCCCAGATTGCTTTCAAGAAATGCAACAGGGCAAACTGGATCACTGCAAAAATTGTGGTAAATGGTATCGCAAAGGGAAAATATGCAGTTGTGTAAAAGCATCACCAAACAATCCTGCTACAACAGTAGTTGCTCAAAGTAATACTCAGACTACATATCAAGAAAAAGAAGGTCCTTCCGGTTGCCTAATAGCCTTGATCATCATAATAGCTATGGCAATAGTAATCGGTTTAGGCATTATGTTCGCTACAGAACCTTGGGAAGATACCGACGATGATGAAACCAGTGCTTTTACCGAAATGACCAAGCAAAAACCAACGCTCACCGCGGATCAATCCAGCTTAGGAACGGCGGTAGATATTCAAATTAAAGCAAATGACAATTACAAAGAAGTTATCGTTGAGCTACTGCTCTATGATGAAAACGACAATATCATAAGTCAACAATATCTGACACAAACCAACCTAACCAAAGGGAACACCTATATCGTTACCTATAATCTATCTCTATCAGAGCTAACAAAAGTAGACTCGTATAGCTACAAAGTCTACAAGTACAAATAAAAAGGAGGAGCGTTATGGACGGTGGAATTACAGTAAAAAACGATTATTCAACAGGCGGATCGCCATTATTAGCACTATTAGTTATTGTAGTAGGCATTTTTCTCGTTGTAATAATAGGGATGTTAATTTCAAAAATCATATCAAAAACAGTGGATAAAGTCTGTAAAGAATCTCCGTCAGGAACAACCAACAGTACAAATGAACACTTGGAGAAAAAAACAATTATTAAAGTCATTGTGTTTTGTACTGTAGCAATTTTGATCATTGCCAGCATAACAATAACAATCAGCCTTACAGACAATACCAAAAACGGTTTTACTTTTTCTGAACAATCAGACGGTACATATACTGTAAAAAACTATTCAAAAAATAATACATACGTAACAATTCCCTCTACTTTCAAAAATAAACCGGTTACAGGAATCTCCTCTGGAGCATTTGACCGCGGGGATAAAATCAAAACATTAATTGTGCCAGACAGCATTACCAATATTAGCTATGCTGCTTTTAAAGGATGCACCTCGTTAGAATCCATCACGTTACCCTTCATCGGCATGGAGCCGGACGGAAATCCATATTTAACGTATATCTTTAACGATCAAGATCTTAGTGCCCCAAAACAAGTGCCGAAAACACTCAAAAAAGTTTATCTTTCGAACCAATGTACAAAACTTAGTAATAGTGCATTCCATAATTGTCCCAACATCAAAGAAATTCACATTCCAAGCTCGGTAATTATCATAGAAGCTATTACCAATAGCGAACGAGCAAGACCCTTTTATGGATGTTCATTTCAACTTACCATATACTGCGAAGTCCCGGAAAAACCGGAACATTGGAGCGAATATTGGAATTATATAAGCAATAATCAAAAAGCTAACGTAAACTGGGGAAGTAAATAAGCGAAAGGAGGCTCTATATGGCAACACAAAGACCGAACGGCAGATGGCGCGCCCAGGTGCTGATCGGCACCGATGAGAACGGCAAGCGCATATATAAATCCTTCGAGGCCGACACCGAGGATGAGGCCGACTACGCCGCCCTCACCTTCAAACTCGGCAAGGGAAAGAAGGTCAAGCGAAAGGACATCACGCTCCGCGCCGCCATGCGGGCCTATATTGAATCAAAACGGGGGATCCTCTCGCCGACCACCATCCGCTCCTATGAAACGATCGAAAAAGGCTTTGGAGAATATCTGGATACCCATTTGCTACAAATATCCAAAGTCAATCTGCAAACCGCGCTCAATCAATACATGTTCAAAGGCAGAAAGGACGGCAGAGCAAAAACCAGAACACCGAAATCTGTACGCAATGCATACGGACTGATAAACGCCGTTTTAAAACAAAACGACATCGAGCTTGGCGAAATCTCTTTACCACGCAAACAAGAAATCGAATACGCAACGCCATTCGACAACGACTTAAAAAACATCTTTGAAGTGTTCAAAGGAACGCACATTGAAATCCCGGTGCTTCTTGCAACTTTCTGTTCTCTCCGTCGTGGCGAGATCTGCGGCCTGCGCTTTTCTGACGTAGACTACGAAAAAAAGATGATCCGCATTGAACGCTCCCGTGGAAGGATCGGCAGCGAGGACTATGTAAAAGAGCCCAAAACGAAAAAATCCAAACGTGTGGTTTTCGTAACCGACTACATCTTGGAACTGATCCGAAACACCGCGCACAATAGCGAAGATGAATATATTTTCAAATACACGCCGGATTTGATCACCAAGCGTTTCCTTGCCATTCTTAAAAAGAACGGCCTGCCGGAATGTCGCTTCCACGATCTTCGACACTCCTTTGTGTCGGTGCTCTCCGCTCACGGCATTGATCCAATGTACATTCAAACAATCGGCGGTTGGTCCTCTGATCGTGTCATGCGAAGCGTTTACTTGCAAATATCGCAAAATCACCTGCGAGATGAAAGCGAGCAAGCAAATAGCGTCTTTGAAGCGCTGATGCAACCAAACGCAACCAAAGAAGAAAAGAAAGCCCAGTAAATACTGATCCTTTCAATGACACACCAATTGTTCGATTCCCGTTGCCTGCTCCAAAAGAAAGCAGGAGCCCCGTGCGTGGGGCTTCTGCTTTTTTGAAATGTAGTTATTGATTTCTTTCAAGCAATGTTTGGCACTGTCGCCGCATTCTTCGCATATGCCCCACTCGTAGCGATACATCCACTTGGGCTTATGATATTTATCCATTTTGCGCCAGCAATCCCAACAAAATTCTGTCATATCGTCACCTCCTATTATATCATAGGTCAATTTCACCATAATTTCAATAGGGAAAATCGCCATAATTTAAATGGGTGATGATATGAACAGAATCAAGGAGCTTCGCCAAGCGAAGGGATACACACAGGTCAAAATTCATATGCTGACCGATATAGATCAAAGCGATTATTCCAAAATCGAAAGCGGAAAACGATACTTTACCTTTGAGCAACGCAGACGCTTGACACTGGCTTTGGATACCAGCATGGACTACTTGGCCGGGATCACCGATGAAAAAGCGCCGTATCCTCGCAAAAACAAAAATTGACTCAAAAAGGGTGTCCTTGCTGTAGTAAGGACACCCTTTTTGATTTTTTTCTCGAATTTCTTGACTTTTGCTTGCCTGACAGATATAATAAAATCAATCAAGCGCAGCAGCGCCATAACGGAGGTATTTCTTGTGTCCGAAAAAGTTATTATGATTCTTGCTGACGGTTTTCGCCCCGATGCGATGGTAAATTGCGGCCACCCTTTTGTGGAAAAGATGAGAGAGATCTCCACCTACTGTTTGAATGCGCAGACGGTGATGCCCTCGGTCACGCTCCCTTGCCATATGTCGCTGTTTCACAGTGTCGATCCCAGCCGCCACGGGACAACCACCAACACCTATATGCCGCAGGTCCGTCCCATTGACGGTTTGGTCGATGTCCTTGCCGCCGCTAAGAAAAAATGCGGATTTTTCTACACCTGGGAGCAGCTGCGGGACCTCGCCCGCCCCGGCAAGTGGAACGCCATTGAATTTTTGCGCTGCGCACAGTACGACAACTCCAACGAACGGATCACCCCCCGCGCCATCAAATATATTGAGGAGCAAAACCCCGATTTCGTCTTCTTGTATCTCGCTGACACCGACAATACCGGCCACGGCTACGGCTGGATGGGTCAGGCATATATGCAGGACACCTATGACGCGATTGAGTGCGTCAAACAGGTCTATGACAAGTTCGGTGATGACTACACCTTTGTGTTCCTTGCCGACCACGGCGGCCATGACCGCACCCACGGCACCGATCTGCCGGAGGACATGACCATCCCGCTCTTTTTCTTCGGCAAGCCATTCGCAAAGGGAAAGGTGTTGCCCACGGCCTCGATCAAGGATGTTGCCCCCACCATTACAAGGCTTATGGGCGTTGACCCCGCCGAGGAATGGGAAGGCAAACCGATCGATTGATGAAAAGCAGAAAAACCGCCACATGTGGCGGTTTTTCTGCTTTTCATCCTTTTTCAAACCTTTTAGCATAGCCGCAACCGCGGCACAGAGGCTCCACGGCGCGATGATTGGTAAAGCCATCGTAAATGGCTTTTGCGCGGGGACTTGCTAAAATATCCTGTAACGGGGTCGAAAACAGATTGCCGAGCGCAAGATGGCCGTCCGCGTCCAGACAGCAGGGAACTACGGTGCCGTCCGAGAGGATGCCAATCTGATCCCGCAAGCCGTAACAAAAAACATCGGTATCCGCGGG
>SVQT01000049.1 GCA_015065215.1 Oscillospiraceae bacterium
AGCGGTGCGGTTGGCAGATCCTTCGAGCACGATAGTGCTGCCGGTAGCGGCCCCTTATAGGGGCAGTGCAAGCCACCGGCTAAGCCGGTGGTCCTGACTGATCCTGCACCAGCTTACCCAGCCTGAGCGGTTTGACCTGACCCGGCTGCGCCATCACAACAGTAGCACCCCGCACGGCGGTGCGCAGCATGGCTATGGCGCGCAGGCAAGCCTTTTTGCTATCAAAAGGGCCCCCCTCGATCACACCTTTGCCGTTGGGCGCTTTCATCGTATAACAATAACCGTCCTTGCCGCCCCAAATCTCAAGCTTGGGGTTGGCCCCTCTCTGCCCCGCCGTGGCATCTACCACCGGTACAATGGGGGCATAATAGACCAGGCTGCAAATGCTTTTTTTGCAAGCGTCCAAATGAGCGTAGCTTTTAGAGACGGCAATTTTTTGCGCTTTATCCGAGCGCAGGGTAAACTGCGTCCCTTTCTCGGTGCGGGTAATGATAAACTGTCCCATGATCTCTCCTTTATTTCAAGCTGCCGTTATTTTAACATACACTGACAGTGTCTGTCAAGCTGTGATAACGCCGTTGACCGAAAGGATCACCGTCTCGCCCGCGGCAAGCGTGAAGGAGGCGGCGGGATTGACGTTCAAAAATCCGTCGGCGGAAATCGTGTAGTCGCTCCCCTCAGAAAGCGGGGTCACAGCGCCGTTTGCCGTCAGTGTGATACCGGTCAGACTGAACTGCTCGGGCAGCTGGTCGGTCAGCTGGTCCAGCGCGACATTCTCGTCAGTGTTATTGGTAATGGTAAAGAGATAACTGATGCTATCCCCCACCTCGGCTCTGGCGGGCGCGCTTTTTACAATACTGATCGGGGTGCGGGTGACGGTTGCCGTATCGCTATCGGTAATAGCGGGGCCGGTGGCTACCCCCTCATACGCGGTGGCGGTAGCGGTCGATACGATGGTCTCGCCGGCACCTTCGTTTACCCTTGCCTGATAGAACACAATGACCTGACTGCCTGCCGGGATCGGCTGAGTGAAGTTAAAGGTGACACTGCCGACCACAACGGTGAAGGGATAAGGGCGAAGACCGGTGCCGTCATACAAAAAGGCCGCGGCACTGCCCGGCACATAGGAAAGCGCATCACCGCCCAGATCTACCGTTACGGTAGGCAGGACCAGTGTACCGCTGCCGGTGTTACGCAGAACCACGGTATAAAGAATGGTATCTCCGTTTCCAAAGGTCTCGGGATACGCGCTGTGCGAAACCTCAAGACCGTAGCTCACCGTTAAAACGGTGCTGGTGGTATTGGTCACAACAGAGCTTTGCGTGCCGCGCGAGGGCGTGAAGCGCAAAGTCCCCTGATTTAAAAGCGTTGGCATAATCATTTTCCTTTCATCGAATGATTGCGAAATAGCCGCAAAGCTACGTTGCGGCCCCCGCACTATCATCATATGACAAAAAAGGTCGAATGGTGTAGTCTGCCGAAAGGTCTTGACTTTTCGCTATCGGTAGGGCATAATAAGATTAGAATTTGAGCAAAGGCGGCTTTTATATGAAAAAGAACAATTTTTTGGTGCTCGATACCCCGGAGGCCGGGCTTTGCGGCAACGGCGAGGTCTGCTATCCACGGCCGCAGCTGCGGCGCGACTCTTTTTTCTCGCTGGATGGCGAGTGGGCATTTTCGGCCAAGCCAAAAGGCTTTGAACCGGAATTTAACCGCCGCATCCGTCTACCCTTTGTGCCGGAATCCGCCCTTTCCGGCATTGGCGAGCGCTTTCCCGACGGAACAGAGCTTTGCTATCACCGCAAATTCAAGCTGCCGGAGGGGTTCACGCGCGATCGGGTGATTTTGCATATCGGCGCCGCCGATCAAGTGGCCAAGGTGTGGCTGAACGGTCACTTTTTGGGGGAACATGTCGGCGGTTACTTCCCCTTCTCCTTTGATGTGACCAAGCAGCTTCTACCCGGTCAAAACACGCTTTTTATCTGTGTGACCGATCATCTGGACAAGCACATTCTGCCCTGGGGAAAGCAAAAGCACAAGCGGGGCGGCATGTGGTACACCCCTGTTTCCGGCATTTGGCAATCGGTTTGGATGGAGAGCGTTCCGCAAAGCTATGTAAAGAGCCTGAAGATCAAGGCAAACCTTCAGGGCGCTACCATTTTGGCCGAGGGGGTCAGCGACGGTATGGTCATTGTGACCACCCCGCAGGGGCTGACCTGCGAAAAAATGCGAAACGGTGTGGCAACCGTCCGATTGGAACAGCCCCGTCTTTGGTCACCGGAGGACCCCTATCTTTACCGCTTTCGGCTGATTTGCGGAGAGGATACCGTATCCTCTTATTTTGCCTGCCGCACGCTGTCTGTCAAGGAGATCAACGGCACCAAGCGATTGCTGTTAAACGAAAAGCCCTATTTCTTTCACGGACTGCTGGATCAAGGCTACTTTCCGGACGGCATTTTCACGCCCGCGCATTTTTCGCGCTATGAAAAAGATATTTTGTTTGCCAAATCCCTTGGCTTTAACACGCTACGCAAGCATATCAAGATCGAGCCGGAGCGGTTTTACTATGACTGCGACCGACTGGGGATGATCGTTTTTCAGGATATGGTCAACAACGGCGAGTACGCTTTTTGGCGTGACACCGCGCTCCCCACCATTGGCCTCAAGCGGCGCAACGACAAAAAAGCCCATCCCGATCCCCTGACCAGAAGGGCCTTTCTCACAGCCATGGAGGAAACGGTAAAGACGCTGGGCAATCATCCCTCGATCTGCTATTGGACGATTTTTAACGAGGGATGGGGACAGTTTGACGGAGATCAAGCCTATCATACCCTGCGCGCTTGGGATGATACACGCTTTATTGATACCGCCTCCGGCTGGTTTAAAACCAGAGAAAGCGATGTGGAAAGCCCCCATGTATATTTTAAGCCCGTGAGGTGCCGCCCCAACCAAAAGCCGATGGTGCTCTCTGAATTTGGCGGCTATTCTCTGCCGATAGAAGGGCATGAAAGCAGCCCCGGCAAGGCCTACGGTTACCGTAAATTCCAAACGCCGGAGGCTTTTACCAATGCCCTACTCTCTCTTTACCGCAATGAAATTCTGCCCGCGGCAAAGGCGGGGCTTTCCGGCGCCATCTACACCCAGCTAACCGATGTGGAGGAGGAGGTCAACGGTCTTATGACCTATGACAGAAAGGTCAGCAAGATCACCGATCCCGCCGCCATGCTGGAACTGGCACAGCAGCTTTGCAGCGCACATTCGGAGTAAATAAAACAAATTTTGGGCATCGTCTTTCGGCATACCGGCTACTTGCCATCATAACCGGCGGTGTGTCATCCTGAGCGTAGCCGGTTATGATGGCACGCTGACGGCTACGTGTCGCTACGGGAACGTCAAAAAAGGGGCTGCGTCATTAGATGCAAAAGATGTGATCTTGGTACGATAGGCGTATAATATACGTCGAGTGCCGAGAGCGCAACTAAAAAAACACACATAAAAAATGAAATTCGATAGAATTTCTACCGAAAAGCCGCTTCACCATCACTTTTTTGATGGCAAAGCGGCTCGTTCTATTCTTTTTCGTGTGTTTTTTGTTCGGCGCTCATGACGCAGTCCCTTATATTTTATTGCTTTTTGGAAAGCTGCTCCAGGAGCTCGGTCTGGCGAGCGATGTTCGCGTAGAAGGCTTGCAACTGCGCTTCCTTCTCGGCGGCAGCGGCGGCAGTAGCGGCGGCCGCGGCATCGGCTTTAACCTTCTCTTCTGCCTTCTTCTTCTCTTCCTCTTCCTTTGCGGCGGCAAGCTCTCTTGCCTTGATCCGCTTCCAGACACGGGTCGCGATGCGGGCGATGATAAACAGGAGCAGTGCCACCATCAGGAAGTTGATCACGGCGTTGATCACGGTTCCCCAGTCGATGTAAATCGAGTTGGTCAGGTCCGGAACGGTTTTGTAACCAACTATGACCTCGGTGCCATCCACTACCTGTTTGATGGCTTCTTCCTTCTCCACCTTTTTCAGGAAGGTAAACAGCTCACTGAGCGAGTCCTTCTTGAAGATCAATGCCATCAGGGCGTTGATCAGGGGCTTGAGCACCTGATTGCTGATCGCGTTGACGATGGCGGTAAACGCACCGCCAACGATCACAGCAACGGCCATATCAATGACATTACCGCGCGTGATGAACTTTTTAAAATCGGCGAAAAAGTTACTTTTTTGCTTTTTCAGCTTTTCTTTCCGTTCTTTTCTCTTTTTCTTAGCCTCGTTGGCTTCACCCTCGGCGATCTTCGCCTGGATGGCCTCCATATCCTTCTTGCCCATGTGTTACTCCTCCTTGTTGAAATGTGACATTTGGCTATCACATCTTACCATATTCGACAATACTTGTCAACAAAAAACCGACAAATTTTTAAATTTGTCGGTTTTTTGTCTTTTTTCATCAAATTTTAAATTAAATCCGCGATTTCCAAAATCAGCTTCTCGGTCTTTTCCCAACCGATGCAGGGGTCCGTGATCGATTTGCCAAAGCCCTCTTCGCCGATTTTGCGGCTACCGTCCTCGAGATAGCTTTCGATCATAAAGCCTTTGACAATCTTTTTAATATCCGCGTTGTGGCGGCAGGAGTGCAAAACCTCCTTACAAATGCGCGGCTGCTCGTTATACTTTTTGCCCGAATTGGCATGATTAGAGTCAACGATCACAGCGGGGTTGGCCAGCTGAGCCTTATCGTAAAGCGAAACCAAGCGCACCAGATCCTCATAATGATAGTTGGGGTGGCTGGCGCCCTGCTCATCCACATAGCCGCGCAAAATAGCGTGCGCGTGCTCGTTACCGGTGGTTTCTACCGCCCAGCCTCTGTAAATAAAGGAATGCGCGTGTTGCGCGGCGGTGATTGAATTCATCATAACAGAAAGATCGCCACCGGTGGGGTTTTTCAAGCCAACTGGAACGCCAAGTCCGCTGGAAACCAAGCGGTGCTCCTGGTTTTCGGTAGAGCGCGCGCCAACCGCTACGTAGGAAAGCAAGTCAGACAGATAGCGGAAGTTGGCGGGATAAAGCATTTCATCGGCTGTAGAAAGCCCTGTCTCGGTCAAAACACGGGTATGCAGCTCACGAATGGCAAGGATGCCCTTATACGCATCCGGATTGCCGTTGGGATCGGGTTGATGCAGCATGCCCTTATAGCCGTCGCCGGTGGTGCGGGGCTTATTGGTATAAACACGGGGGATCAGTACCAGCTTGTCCTTGACCTGCTCCTGCACCTTGGCCAAACGGTAAACATACTCCATAACCGGTTCATCACTGTCGGCAGAGCAAGGGCCGATGATCAATGCCATTTTGTCTGATTCGCCGGCAAAAATCTTTTTGATCTCAACATCGCGTGCCTCTTTAGCCTCGACAGCCTTCAAAGACACCGGATATTTTTCTTTGGTTTCCTGAGGAATCGGTAGCTTGCGGATGAAATTCATTGACATAGGGTTCACACTTCTTTCTATACTAAATTATGGCAGGAATGCCATTGTAAAACAAAAAAGCATCCGAAAATACGGATGCAGGGACGGCTGTCGCCGCGGTACCACTCTGCTTTATCACGGCCTTGCGGCCAGCGAACTTTAAGGCAGCCTACACTGCCCTGCAAGATAACGGTTGCTACCGTTGCGTCTACTTGCGGGGTCACCCGCGTTCAACACACAGCTTGCAAAAGGAATTTGGGGCAATGACTCACGACCGTCTCACACCAAGCCGACGGCTCTCTGAACGCTTTTCTTGCCTTACTTATTTTTGCTCAAGCGCCTTTTGAAGAATACAGGCTTATTATATCACACGGCAAAGCCTTTGTCAAGACTTTGTTGCGTTAAAGTAATAAAATATTTTTGCGGTGCGGAACGCACACAGCATTCCGCACCGCCCTCTTGGTAACCTTTGGGGTACACAACCGGCACTTGAAATGGCGGTCATGATTGCGATTACTCCAAAGAAATCACATAGTCGTAAAGGGGTTGGCCGCCCTCCAGCACCAGCATTTCGGCGCTGGGTGCTCTGGCGGCAAGCATTTCCTGTACCTTTGCGGTAACGGTATCCATCGCGTCAGCGCCGGCATAAACAGATACAAAGGCCGGTGCGTTGACCGCATCCAGCAACTGCTCCAGCGCGGCGGGAATATCGGCGGCTACAGCTCTGACCTTACCGTTGAGCAATCCCAGAACCTCCCCGTTCTTGATGTGCATGCCGTCAATTTCGGCATCACGCACGGCACGGGTAAAGGAAATGGTTGTCACGGTCGCGGCGACCTCCTCCATCGCGGCGGCATTTTGCGCCGGCGTCAGGCTTTCGTCATAGGTCATCATGGCGGTAAAGCCTTGCGTGAACTGGGAGGTGTGTACCACAAAGATCTTTTTATCGGTGGTCATTTCGGCGGCACGCTCTGCCACCAAAAAGATGTTTTTGTTGTTGGGCAGGATAAAAATATTATCCGCGTTCACCGCGTCAATGGCGGCCAAAATATCGTCAGTGCTGGGATTCATGGTCTGGCCGCCCGGCACCACGTACCCGACACCCAAATCACGGAAGGTAGCGGCAACACCGTCGCCCACCGCGATCGAAATGAAGCCGACCGGCAAACGGGGCTCGGCCACAGCCCCCTTCTCCTCCAACAGCTCGGTATGCTGATTGCGCATATTCTCGATCTTTACCGTGTAAAGAGAGCCGTGGATCAGCGCTTTCTCCAGCACCTTGCCGGGATGGTTGGTATGGATATGCACCTTGATGATCTTTTCATCATCCACAAAGACCAGACTATCGCCCATATGGGTCAGGTAATGGCGGAAGCTCTCACACTTCCCCTCCCCCTGATACTCGTCGGTCTTATCCACAATACATTCGGTACAGTAGGCGTATTTGATGTCTCCGGTGTCAAAATCGTTGAAATCGGCTACGCCGCTCACAGCGGCTGTCTCGCCGCCCTCACGCTCGACGGGATGGTTTTGGAGCGCTTGCAGCATGCCGGCAATCACCGTGACAAATCCGCTGCCGCCCGCGTCCACAACACCCGCGTCCTTGAGCAAAGGCAACAGCTCCGGGGTGATGGCAAGCGTTTCGTTCGCCACCTTGAGAATATAGACAAAGAAGGCCTTGGGATTGCCGGCAAAGCGCCCCTTACGGGTGGCCTCAATCCCCTTTTCGGCACAGATGCGCATGACTGTGAGAATGGTGCCCTCGGTCGGTGTCATCACGGCGCCGTAGGCCTCGCGTGTACCACGCTCAAAGGCATTGGCAAGATCTGCCGAATCCACCTCCTCCAACCCCTTGAGCGCCTTGGCGAATCCACGGAAGAACAGCGAAAGAATGGCGCCGGAGTTCCCCCTGGCGGCACGAAGCATGCTATCGGCCACCTTGGTTGCGCAATCCGAAACCGTACCCTCAAACTCACGCAGATTCTGAATGGTGCTCATGGTCAGGCTCATATTGACACCGGTATCGCCATCGGGAACCGGAAAAACATTCAAGGCATTGATTGCCGCCTGGTCATTGTTCAACGCGTTGGCGGCGGAAATACACATTTCAGAAAATTTCTTGCCGTCGATCTTCAAAACATCACCGTTCCTTTCCAAGGAAGAAGAGTGCCACCACACCGGGGCCCGCATGGGCGCCGATGACCGGCCCTACGTAACCAATCACAATATTCTTGACACCCATCGTCTCACGGATACGATCTGCCAGGTAGTTGGCGTCCGCCTCACAGTCACCGTGACTGATGAACACCGTCTGCTCGGCGGGGTCAATGGCCGTTTCCTTCATGCGACTGCAAAGTGCCTCCAGCGAGCCCTTTCTGCCGCGGACGTTATTGACCTTGACCAGGTGACCCGCGTTATCCACATGCATAACAGGCTTGATTTGCAGCATAGAGCCGGCCACAGCGGTAATGGCACTGATGCGGCCGCCCCGTTTGAGGAAAAAGAGATCGTCTACCGTGAACCAATGGCACAAATTCAGCTTGTTATCCTCTACATAGCAACGAACCGTGTTCAGATCAGCCCCTTCGGCGCGCTTTTTAGCGGCAAGATAGACCAAAAGGCCCTGGCCAAGAGAGGCGCAAAGGGTATCCACAGTAGCGACCGTGCGCTCGGGATACTGCTCCTTTAGCTCACGGGCGGCGATAAAGGCGGCGTTATAGGTGCCGGAAAGGCCGGAGGAAAAGCCGAGATAGAGAACGTCAGTTCCCCCCCGCACATAGCGCTCGAAAACGGTTTTAAAGCTCTCGATGGCGACAGCGGATGTAGTCGCGCTCTTTTTCGCGCGCAACGTGGCGTAAAATTCCTTGATGTCAATTTTATCGTTGGGTACAGGCGCCTGCCCCTCCAGGGTTACAGCGAGCGGAACAGAAACGATTTCGTATTGCTCCAAGAGCGTTGCCGGCAGGTCGGCCGATGAATCGGTAACGATCACATAGGGGGTCATATTCCTTCTCCTTTCTGCGATGTAAATAGCGAAAAGTGCTTGACAAGCGGTGATTGCCGTGTTACACTTTTAACAGTTACATTTGTAGCAAGTTTATTTTACCACATATAATGATAATTTGTCAATCTTTTCTTATTCATATGTGACAATTTTTGAGGGGTTGTTCATGAAAAACAAAAGCGCGTCCGGCTGTCTGGCCAAGGAATGCATCGTCACGGCTTTGATTGAGCTGATGAAAACGCAGGATTATCACACCATTTCCATCACCGATATTGCCCGCAAGGCAGGGGTTTCGCGGATGACGTATTACCGTAATTACACCTCAAAAGAGGATATTCTGAACAAGTATATGGAAGAGGTGGGCCTCTCTATTCACAAAAAAATCGCCAAAGACGGTTCCGGTGAGGATCTGTTCGGCTATTATCTGGCGCTGTTTGAGCAATTGGGGAAATACAAGGACATCGGCATCACCGTCTACCGTGCCCACCTGGGCGAGCTGATTTTGCGCAACATCACGCAAAACATGGCCATGACCTTCCCTTCCCTGCAAGATAGCGCCGGGACAAGCTATCGGCACTACTTTTTGGCGGGCGCTTTTTATAACGTATTTATCGAATGGCTGAAATCCGGGCGTCGTGAAAGCTGTGCGGAGATGGCTCGCATCTGCGCCTCCCTTGCCCGGGAAGGCTGCCATCCCGAGAAAGGAAGCAAGAAAAATGAGTAATCAATTGAAAGTAGGGGTCGTTGGTCTGGGTCTGATCGGCGGCTCTATGGCAAGAGCCTACAGCTCGGCGGGTCACGCCGTTTTAGCGCATGACATCAATCAGGCGGCACTGGAGGCCGCCTTGGCGGAAAACGCGATTTGCGGCAAGCTGACCGCCGAAAACGTTGCGGATTGCGACGTGATCTTTTTGGGCATCTACCCCCGTGCCGCCACCGCTTGGTTACGTGTAACCGCCCCCCATCTGACGTCAAAATCGGTGGTGATCGACCTGTGCGGCACCAAGCGCGGCATTTGTGAGACCTGCTTTGGCATAGCACGGGAATACGGCTTTACCTTTGTAGGGGGCCACCCGATGGCGGGCACCCAATATTCCGGCTTTGAAAACAGCAAAAGCCAGCTGTTTAAGGGGGCACCCATGGTGATCGTCCCCGCCGATGCCAAGGATGAGGCCACGCTGACCCGTGTGCGTGAGCTGCTCTCACCGGTGGGCTTTGGCTCGATTACCGTTGCCACGGCCGAAAAGCATGACCGCATTATTGCCTTTACCTCACAGCTGGCCCACGTGGTCTCCAACGCCTATGTCAAAAGCCCCAACGCGCAGGTACACAAGGGCTTTTCGGCGGGCTCTTACCGAGATCTGACCCGTGTCGCCTGGCTCAACGAGCATATGTGGACCGAGCTGTTTATGGAAAACAGCGACTATCTGACCGAGGAAATCGACGGCATCATCAGCGCCCTTACCGCATACCGCGACGCCATGGCGGCCGGCGATGCCGAGCGGCTGCGGACGCTATTGCGCGACGGGCGTGTCGCCAAGGAAAAAGTAGACCGTGGAAGCGAGGATGAAAAATGAAAGAGATCACTGTCAAGGCCTCCAAGACCTACCGCGTGCAAATCGGCGCGGGATTGCTTTGCGCCGCCGGAGAAAAGCTGCGAGAGCTCTTTCCAACACCCCGCCGGGTGATGGTGGTCAGTGACGACACCGTTCGTGCCCTTTGGGGCGACAGGCTGATCGCCTCGCTGGAAGCGGCCGGGTATACCGTTTATGAATTCGTCTTCCCGCACGGCGAGGCCTCAAAAACCGCCGGCACCATTGTCTCTTTGTGGGAGGCATTGGCCAAGGCCAATCTGACCCGCACCGACTTTGTGGCCGCGCTCGGCGGCGGCGTGGTGGGGGATATGGCCGGCTTTGCCGCCGCGACCTTTCTGCGCGGCATTCCCTTTGTACAATTCCCCACCACACTGCTGGCAATGGTGGACTCCTCAGTGGGGGGGAAAACCGGCGCGGATCTGGCCATCGGTAAAAATCTGATCGGCGCCTTTCATCAGCCCAGCGCCGTTTTTTGCGACACCGACACCCTTGGCACCCTGCCCACCCCCATCTTTGCTGACGGCTGCGCTGAGGTGATCAAATACGGCTATATCAACGATCCTACCCTGCTCACCATGCTTCAAAAGCCCTTTGCCGACACCCCCGAGGAGATCATTGCCCGCTGCGTTTCGGACAAGCGCGATCTGGTGGAGGCGGACGAGCGGGACACCGGCGCAAGACAGCTGCTCAATTTGGGGCATACGGCCGGTCACGCGGTAGAGGCGCTCTCCAATTTTTCTATCTCGCACGGCAGCGCGGTGGCCATCGGCATGCTTGTGATGGCAAAAGCGGCGGTCAGCGCGGGACTGTGCGAGGCGGATCTGCCCGCTCATATGGAAAGCATGCTCAAGGCCTATCATCTGCCAACCGCCTGCCCTTATGGTGCCGAGGCTCTGGCCAAGGCGGCCCTTTCTGATAAAAAGCGCAAGGGCGGCAGCATCACGCTTGTGCTCCCCGACAAAATCGGCAGCAGCCGCCTGTATCCCCTGGCGGCGGATGCGCTTGCCGCCTTTTTCGCCGGCGGACTGTAAGGAGCGCTTATGGAGATCACATTACATCATCCGGAGTTCGCCAGCGAGGTGGTGGCGCCCACCTCCAAATCGGCGGCCCACCGTATCTTGATTGCCGCCGCCTTCGCCAATGCCCCCTCCAAGGTGCGCATCAGCGGCGCGGGCGCCGATATTGCCGCCACCGTTCGGTGCCTTGCGGCGTTGGGGGCCACCGTGACCGAGACCCGCGAGCAGGATCAAAGCACCTGGCTGGAGGTCTTACCCATCAACTCCCCTGAGCAAAACGCTGTGCTGGATTGCGGCGAATCCGGCTCTACCCTGCGCTTTATGGTGCCGATTGTTGCCGCCCTTGGCACAGGCGCCACCTTTTTGCGGCGAGGCAGACTGCCCGACCGCCCGATGGAGCCCTTGACCGGCGAGCTTGCGCGCCATGGCGTCACCGCCACAGACAACGCTGACGGCTCACTGACGGTAAGCGGTCGCCTGACCCCGGGCGACTACGCCGTGGCGGCCAATGTTTCCTCGCAATTCATTACCGGACTGCTCTTTGCGCTCTCGCTGTTAGACGCCCCCTCTACCCTGACCCTGACCGGCGAGATTGAGTCAGCCCCCTATATCGCGATGACCGTCGGCGCGCTTGCCGCCTTTGGCGCGGCACCGGAGCGCGCCGAAAACGGCCGCCTTTACCGCATGGCGGGGCGTTTGTCAAAGCCGTTTCGCACGCCCGGAGCGCTTTATCCCGAGGGGGATTTCTCCGGCGCGGCATTCCCCTTGGCGGCAGGTGCTGTGGGAAAGCATCCTGTTACCGTTTCCGGTCTGGATCTTGCCAGCTCGCAGGGGGACATGGCGATCTTAGATCTTTTGGCGCGATTTGGCGCGAAAGTGCAAAAAAGCCCCCAAACGGGTGCGATTACCGTTTCACCCGCCCCTTTAAAGGGCATCGCGATCGATGCCAGACAAATCCCCGATCTGGTACCGATTCTGGCAGTTGTTGCCGCCAACGCGCAAGGCCAAACAGTGATCTCAGGCGCGGCCAGATTGCGCCTGAAGGAAAGCGATCGCATCGCTACCACCGCCGCGGCGCTCCGGGCGCTTGGCGGCAAGGTGCGGGAAACAGCGGACGGCTTGATCATTGAGGGCGGCCCCCTCACCGGCGGCACTGTGGAGGGTGCCAACGACCACCGCATCGTCATGAGCGGTGCCATCGCCGCCCTGACCGCCAGAGGGGATGTAACCATCACCCAGACCGAGGCGGTATCCAAATCCTATCCCCAATTCTTTGAACTGATCCAAAGCTCACCGGATCAAAAGGAACTTCTATGAAAAATCAATACGGAAACAACCTCCGTCTTTGTATTTACGGCGGCTCGCACGACAGCGAGATCGGTATGCGCCTTGGCGGCTTTCCCCAAGGCTTTACCCTTGACCGGGAGGAGCTACTCCGCTTTATGGCAAGACGCGCCCCGAATGGCGGCGCCTTTTCCACCCCCCGCAAGGAGCCGGACCTCCCTGAATTTCTCACAGGCCTTACCGATAACACCACCAACGGGTCTGAAATTCACGCCATCATCCGCAACACCAACGCCCATTCCAAAGACTATTCCTTTATCTACGATACACCGCGCCCCGGGCACGCCGACTATGCCGCCCTTTGCAAATACGGCCCCACGGTGGATCTGCGCGGCGGCGGCCATTTTTCGGGCAGACTGACCGCTCCCCTTTGCATCGCGGGCGGCATGGCGTTGCAGTATCTTGCCGCCAAGGGCGTTACCGTCGGCGCCCATATTGAGGCGATCCATGGCATTCGCGACCGGCGCTTTGACGCGGTCTCGGTTTCCCCCGAACAGTTGAACGCGCTGAAAGCACTGCCATTCCCTGTTTTAAACGAGGAGGCGGGGCAACGGATGCAACAGGCGATCGCCGATGCCAGAGCCGATCAAAATTCGGTGGGCGGCATCATCGAATGTGCCGTAACGGGTCTTGAAAAAGGCCTTGGTGAGCATATGTTTAACGGCGTGGAGGGGCGCCTTGCCTCCCTGCTTTTTGCCATCCCCGCCGTGAAGGGCGTTGAGTTTGGCGAGGGCTTTGGCGCCGCCGCGCTGCTTGGCAGCCAGAACAACGATGCCTACCGCACCGACGGGAGGACCGTGACCACCGCGACCAATCATTGCGGCGGCATCTTAGGCGGCATGACCAACGGTATGCCGCTTGTCTTCCGCGCGGCCTTTAAGCCCACTCCCTCGATCGCGAGGGCGCAGGATACCGTATCGCTATCCCGTATGGAAAACACCACGCTATCGGTGCCGGGCAGACACGACCCCACCGTTGTGGTGCGTGCCGTACCCGTGGTAGAGGCCGCCGCCGCGCTGGCGGTGTTGGATCTCTATCTTGATCAGAACCCTGAATTGTGAGGCGATAAAAATGAACGATCAACCAAAAATTCCTTCTCTGGATGACTCCCGCGCGGCCATTGACCGTATCGACCGTGAGCTGGTCAGGCTTTTTTGCGAGCGCATGGGCGTTTCGGCCGACGTGGCGGCATACAAGTGCGCGGTCGGCAAGCCGGTGACCGACGCGGCAAGAGAACGCGCGCTGCTTTGCAAAATTTCCGAGCTGGCAGGCCCTGAAATGGAGGCGCACGCCCGCACGCTGTACGCCACCATCCTGTCGATCTCCCGCGCCTATCAGCACGAGCGATTGAACACCGCCTCAACCCTTGCCGATAAGATTGAAGCCGCGAAACAGCAAACCGCGCCCCTCTTCCCCGCCAGAGCCAAGGTCGCCTGCCAGGGTGTGGAGGGAGCCTATTCGCTCAAAGCGGCTGAAAAGCTCTTTTCCTGCCCCGAGGTCAGCTTTTACAAAACCTTTGACGATGTCTTCGCCGCCATTGACAGCGGCGAATGCCGCTATGGCGTTCTGCCCATTGAAAACAGCACCGCGGGGTCGGTGACGCAAATTTATGATCTGATGTCCTGCCACCGCTTCTATATTGTGCGTGCCCTGCGGCTGAAGGTGGACCATTGCCTTTTGGTAAAGCCGGGCACCAAGCAAGCACAGATCAAAGAGGTGGTATCGCATCAGCAGGCCCTGTCGCAATGTGCCGGCTATATCGCCGGCATGGGGGATGTGCGGGTGACCCCCTTCCCCAACACCGCCAAAGCGGCGGCATTTGTCAAGAACGCCGACAGCAATGCCGTTGCCGCCATTGCCAGCAAGGAATGCGCGGCCATATACGGCCTGGAGGTCCTCTGTGAGGATATTCAGGATAACGGCAACAACTACACCCGCTTCATCTGCATTTCCAAAACGCCGGAGATCTATCCCGGCGCCGACAAAACCTCGATCATTCTAACAGTCCCCCACAAGCCGGGCAGCCTGTCCAGGCTTCTTGCCCAGATTGACGCCATGCAGATCAATCTGACCAAGCTGGAGTCCCGTCCCATCCCCGGACACGATTTTGAGTTTTTATTCTATTTCGATCTGGAATCCCCCATCGAGTCCCCCGCCCTGCTCCGTCTTTTGGGCGAGCTGGAAAGCTCCAGCGAAAAATTCCGCTATCTTGGTACCTATCGGGAGATGCTATAATGAAAAACAGTAAAATTTGCCCCA
>SVQT01000050.1 GCA_015065215.1 Oscillospiraceae bacterium
CGCTCTTCCGATCTAACGGCCAAGGCGTGCCGCAGGACTACCAAAAGGCGGTAGAATGGTACACCAAGGCGGCAGAGCAGGGACGTGCCAAATCGCAGCACAATCTGGGCAATTGCTATAAGAATGGCCAAGGCGTGGCGCAGGACTATGGCGAGGCGGCCAGATGGTTTTCAAGAGCGCTTCAATCGGCAGGAGATGACAAAGAAGTAAAAGCGAAGGCGCAAAACAACTTGGATTTTTGCCGTAAAAAGGGGTATTCCGGTTACAGCGAGCAAGAGTTAAAGCTGTTTCGAGAGGCGGAGCAGGGGGATGCCCAGGCGCAGTACGAGCTCGGCCTTTGCTATAACTTGGGCCACGGCGTACCGCAGGACGAAGCCAAGGCAAAGGAATGGTACGCCAAGGCAGTAGTAGGGTACACCGAGGCAGCGGCGCAGGGGCATGCGGATGCGCAGTACCATCTCGGCCTTTGCTACGAGAACGGCAAAGGGGTGGCGCAGGACTACCAAAAGGCGGTAGAATGGTACACCAAGGCGGCAGAGCAAGGGCATGCTTGGGCGCAGTACCATCTCGGCGATTGCTATTACAACGGCCAAGGCGTGGCGCGGGACTACGCCAAGGCAGCAGAATGGTACACCAAAGCTACAAAGCAGGGGGTGGATTGGGCAAAAAAGCAACTTGTCAAAGTGGCTACAGAGCAAGGGCATGTCATAGCTCAGTACCATCTCGGCGATTGCTATTATCACGGCCAAGGCGTGTCGCAGGATTATGGCAAGGCCGTAGAATGGTACACCAAGGCGGCAGAGCGGGGGCATACTGATGCGCAGTACAATCTCGGCCTTTGCTATGAAAAAGGTCACGGCGTGTCGCAGGATTCCCAAAAGGCCGTAAAATGGTACACCAAGGCGGCGGAGCAGGGGCATGCAAATGCGCAGTACAATCTTGGCGTTTGCTATGAAAAAGACCATGGCGCGCCGCAGGACTGCAAAAAGGCTGTAAAATGGTACACCAAGGCAGCAGAGCAGGGGCATACCGATGCGCAGGACAAGCTTGGCCATTGCTATACCTTTGGGCAAGGCGTGCCGCGGGATTACCAAAAGGCCGTAGAATGGTACGCCAAGGTGGCAGAGCAGGGGCGTGCCGATGCGCAGTACAATCTCGGCCTTTGCTATGAGAACGGTCAAGGCGTGGCACAGGACTGCGATAAGGCGGTGGAATGGTACACCAAGGCGGCGGAGCAGGGGAATAGCGATGCAAAAAGACGGCTTATCGTAATAGGTGCAGAGCGCGGGGACGCCGAAGCGCAGTATGAGTATGCTTGGCGCTATTATTGTGAGCATGATTACGCCAAGGCCGTAGAATGGTACACCAGATCGGCAGAGCAGGGACATACCCCTGCGCAGTATGAACTGGGAAATTGCTATTACAACGGCGAAGGCGTGGCGAAAGATGATGCCAAGGCGGCAGAGTGGTGTGCCAAGGCCGCAGAAAAGGGATATGACCGAGCGCAATACAATCTTGGCTTGCATTACAAAAAAGGAAGAGGCATACCGCGAGACTATGCTAAGGCGGTGCTGTGGCTCACCAAAGCGGTAGAGCAGGGACACACCGATGCGCAATACGAGCTTGGCTGTTGCTATGGTGCAGGTCTGGGGGTGCCACGAGATTACGAAAAGGCGTTGGAATGGTGCATGAAGGCGGCAGAGCGTGATTTTGATTATCGGAAGTTGTTAAAGTGTGCCTGGTGTGAAACTTATACGTCAGTTGGTGTTGAGCGCGGGTTGTTTGGCAAAAAGAAGATCGCTTGTAAAACATGCGGAAAAACCTTCAGTCCCAAGAAACTCGGTTGGACTCCCTAAACACAAAAAGGACGAGAATTTCTCGTCCTTTTTGCGTTTTACGCCTTTTTTACCGGCGCGGCGGTGCCGTTTTGGATGGTTTGGATGATCTCTTGCACCTGCTCGTCGGTGAAGCGGTCAAAGTGGGCTGCGGGCTTGCCAAGCGCCGCGTACTTGCCCTCGCCAAGCGAGTGATACGGCTCGATTTCGATCTGCCGCAAATGCCGCAGCTCGTTTGCCAGGCGACAGATGCCCTCGTAATGCTCGGGGCGGTCGTTGCACCCAGGAATGATGGGACAGCGCAGGATGCTTTCTTTGTTTATGCTATCCAAAAGCCGCAGGTTTTCCAGAATCCGGGCATTGTCCACGCCGGTGAATTGCTTGTGCAGGGTGGGATTGGTTTCTTTGAAGTCAAAGAGGAAGAGGTCCACTACGGGGGCGATCTCGCGGATCACGCGCTCGCTCGTGAAGCCGCAGGTTTCAATGGCTGTGTGCAGACCCGCCTCCTTGGCTCCCTTCAGCAGTGCCGCGGCAAATGCGGGCTGGGCGAGGGGCTCGCCGCCGGAAAGCGTGAGACCGCCGCCGGAGTTTTCGTAAAAGAGGCGGTCCTTCAAAACCTCCTCCAAAACTTCCGTAACAGTCACGCTCTTGCCGCAGATGCGCTTTGCATCGTTGTAGCAGAGAAAATCGGTGTCCTCCACCGTCATCTCTTTGCAACGGCCGCAGCCGGAGCATTTCTCCTTATAAAAGAGGATCTCGCGCTCGCCGCGCTGGCTTTCGGGGTTGTGGCACCAAAGGCAGGAGAGGGGACAGCCCTTGAAAAAGACGGTGGTACGGATGCCGGGGCCGTCATTGGTGCAAAAGCGTTGGATATTAAAAATAGTTCCGTTCATAGTGTTAATAAGCGGTACGGTTGATGATGGCCAGCTGCTGCCATTCGGGCAGGCTGATGAAATACTCACTAAAGCCGTACATCCGCACCGTTAAGGTCTTGTATTTTTCGGGATGTACCATAGCGTCACGCAGCGTATCCTTGTTTACGATGCAGATGCTGGCGTGCAGTCCGCCCATTTTGAAATAGGAGAGCAGCAGCGCCTTCAGCGTGTCGGGGGAAACGTCGTGGGCAAAGGTCAGATTGAGACCGCCGGTGGCGGTGCGTGCAAAGGGGAGCTTGGCCAGGCTGCAGAGCAGCGCCGTAATGCCGCTTTTATCCGCCCCGTAGGTGGGGGATTGATTTTCGGAAAAGGGGGTGCCGGCAAGGCGCCCGTCAGGGGTAGCGGCCACCTCCTCGCGCCATACGTTATCGCGCTCCAATGAATAGAAGCCGGGAATGGCGTGGAAGTTTTTCTTTAGTGCGAGGCGGTCAACGGCATCCAGAAAGGCGTTGCCTACCAGCACAGCGTAGCGGTCGTTTTCGGTGTCATTGCCGAAGCGGTCCATGGCAAGGATCTCGGCGCGCAGGGCCTCATGCCCCACGTAATTTTGATCCAGAATTTGCACAAATTCGGCAAACGTGTAGCGTTTTTCGGTGAAGATCAGCTTGTCAAGTACCATCAGCGAGTCGCCCAGTGTGGCAATGCCGGGGCAGAACATATTGATTACACTGTGGGGGGCATTGCCGTCGCAGGGGGCCTCGCACAGATCGGCGGCGGCGGGCAGTAGCAGGTTGTCAAAAACAAACATGGGGCGCATGCTTGGCACACCGTTTTGTCGCTCATCGGCATAGCCCTGCATCTCGCGCCGCATCGCCTCCGAGAGATCGCGCAGCAGCGTGTCGGTGTCGTGATACTCCTTTTCATGAAGCAGCTTTACCAGCAGCTGCGGACCCGGCACAAAAAACTCCCGTCGGTAGGTATAGTAGTCCAAATCAAAGGAGCAGCAGGCAGAGAAGCAAAAGCGCTTGGCGGTCTTTTCTGGAATGCCTCGCCTTTGCAGCATGGAAAGGATGAGGTCGTAATTGTAGATGTGCAGCCGCTCCTTTAGCACCGACATGGCGGCGAACACGTGATCGGTAAAGGCGGTATCCGCATCCGGCTTCAACCGAACGGTGATCTGGGGCTGAGCCATTTTGTTCATCACCGCCGCGTTTAAAACGGTGTGCGAGAAGGCATTAGGCCGTTCGCCACCGATGTTTACATATTGCTTGGAGGATTGCGAGCGCACCGGCTTTTGCTTGTAATTGTGCGCGGCTCGGCCGCAGATCTCGTTGGTCTTCATGAAAAAGCCTGCCAGCAGCTCGGTCAGCTCCGCCTCGCTCCTGCCCTCTCGCAGAGCCTGCTCGTAGTAGGGGAGCATATACCGGTCAAAAAGGTGGAAGGCGTAGTCGCGGCTACCTACGTAGCAGGAGGCGATCATGTGTATGATCCAGATGCTTTGCAGCGCGGAGTAGAAGTCATAGGCAGGGCCGCAGGGAACAACGGAAAGCGCCCTTGCCATCTCGGTTTTTCCACACCGTTTGGCCTCTTTTGCGTAACGGTCGGTATATTTTTTAACGGCATTCACCACGATCTCGGCGTTCCTCGCGAACTGTAGCGCCTCGGGCGTGGCCTTTTTTGCGGCATTTTTTTGGATTTTCTCCAGCACGCCGAAAAGACCGACCCTCAGGATGCCCTCGTAGTCCGGGTTCATGTGCCCCTTGGACATCAGCAGGAGGTTGGGGGCCGTCATCCCCTCGTCGGGGAGCGCTTCCACCACGCGGCCACCGAAATAATCGCAGTCTAAAACGGGGGTGGAGACCTCCGAGAGCAGCGTGGAGAGAATACGGGCGTGCTTATCGGGGGCAGTGTCGCCGGCAAACTCCTTTTCCAGGCGCGCAAGGCACCGCTCCCGCTCGATAAAGCAGGCGTTGTTGTCACTTGCAAATACCAGCTCGCGCAATTGTTTGAGGTTTCCAGACACCATGATCGCTCTCCTTAAAATAAATAACTATCTAAAGTATAGATGCGCGCGAGGGATTTGTCAAGAGATACGCGCGAAAAATGCCGGATCAGATCGCGTTTTCCGCCTGGCGGATAAAGGCATCCTGCTCTACCTTGGAGAGCTCGACAAAATAGGCGTTCCAGCCGCATACGCGGACTTGCAGGGTCTTATACTTTTCCGGCTCTTTTTGCGCGGCCCTCAGATCTTTGACATGAAACACATTGCCGTGCATGGCAAAACCACCTTGCCTAAAATAGGTCAGAAGCAGAGCATAGAAGGCATCTAACCCATCCTCACCCTGTACCGCCGAGGGGTGTAGTATAATATCCAGCACCGAGCCGTTGGGGAATTTGCTGAGGTCCATTTTTGTCACAGAGCTGATGAGGGCGGTTACGCCGTTTTTATCCATGCCGGTGGTGGCACACATGTTTTTGGAGAGGGGGGCGCCCGCGTGCCTGCCGTCAGGGGTTGCCATGGTGCGCTCTCCCACATAAAAGCAACGGTCGATGGTGAAAAGCGATGCCTTGAACACCCCGCCGCGACCGTTGGGACGGTTGTTGACCAGTCCTGCGCAAAAATCCGCAATTTCTGCGGCTATGGCATCTGCCACGGGATTGCCGTTACCGTATTTCACGGGGAGGTGCAGTGCCACCTGGCGTAGCGTTTCCGCATTCGCCCAATCCTTTTTTAAAATGTCGCCCAACGTGTCAAAGGAAAGGCGCTTTTCCTCAAAAACAAGCTGTTTTACCGCGCATACCGCATCCACAAAGGATCCAATGCAGTAAAAATACAACGAGCTGCTGTTGTATTTGGCGCCTCCCTCGTAGAGGTCCACGCCTCGCCGTACGCTTTCGTCATATTGGCAGGAGAGGATCGGGTCAGGGTAGATCTCACGGTAATGCTTTTCGATGTCAATGACGTATTGGGCAGCACGGTCTGTGATGTAGCAGAGCTGGCGCTTCAAGGCATCAATGAACGCCTCATAGGAGCCGATCTCGCCGGTGTCAATACCGATCATTTCGCCGCTTTTTAGATCCCGTCCACGGGTGAAAACGAATTCCACCGCCTTGACGAGATTGATAGCGCCATTGCCGGTGCAGCCTAGCTCCACGCCCCAGACGGCAGGCTCATAGCAGCCGATGGGCACGTAATTCCGTGCGTCCGTCTCGGTAATGCCAACGCCCCGCAGGGCCTTGGTCGCTATGCTGTCGTTGACGAAAACGAAGCTGGAATTGCCGCCCCGGATGCAAGAAAGCACCAGCTTGACAAAGTCGGCAGACGTTTGATCGGATACGCGGATGTGGATTTTGGGGCTGTAAATATTCAAGCTGTTATAGGTTTGGACAATGAGATAGGACATCTCGTTTGTTACCTCATTGCCGCTCTCGTCGATGCCACCAAGGCAAAAGGGTAGATCAAAGGGGACCTTGGCCGACCAGAATTTGTGCAGAAAGAATTTTAGCATTTCACGGATCTCGGCCTTGGTATAGCTGCCGCTTTCCAAATCCTTTTTGTAAAAGGGATAGAGCAAAACGTCCAGTCTGCCGAGTGTGCGCACCCGGGCCCCCGCTACGTATTCGTGCAGGAAAAAGTAAAGGATCAGCAGCTGCATGGCCTCATAGGTGTTGCGGGGCTTTCCGACGGCAATTTGCCAGAGTGCGTCGGCGTTTTCCCTGTTGTAGGGACGGATTGCCTCGGAAAGTCGCTTGGCCACAGTTATCATGGCGTTCAGCATGATTTTACAGGAATCATAGAAGACGTGTTGCGATTCTGAGAGATTTTCTTGCGCGGCATAACGCTCCACACGCTCTAAAAGACCGACAAGGCCCATCTCCAAAAGCAGCTTGGAGTTGGGGGAGATGTGTCCGTAATCCCCATGACCGGTGTAAGCACCGCAGTCTCTCCAGGCCCGTCGGATGGCATCGGTTTGTTCTTTTAGATAGGTATCCTTTACCTGTTTTTCCCAACGCTTGCGCTGTTCGACCATCAGCTTGCCGCCGTTTAGCTTATCCTGGAATATATCATCCCGATCTATGGCGATCTGCCCCTGCTCGCAGATCAGGGCAAAGGTCTTTGCCTTGATGGTGGCATGCGGGAGGCCGGTTTGCTCCCAAAGCTGTACCTGCGCTTCCAGGTCCTGCGGAGAGCTGCCGCTGTCCGTTTGCCATTGGATGTCGTCGAACTGCCTTGCCAGTGCCTCTCTTTTTGCCGCGAAATTCAAATTCATAGGGGGAGCCTCCTTGTTTTTTGTATAAGGGCATTGTAGCACACGTTGTCGGGGATGGCAATAACCATTCGTTACGCTTGACTTATTCGAAACTATTTGTTATAATAGTGTCGAGGTGAGAGCATGGATTTTTTTCAAAAAGAAGTGGTGATATCGAAAATAGAAGCGATAGTTTTCTTTCCAAAGGAAAAGGGAACTCCCACTCAAATGCGCAGGACGACGCACGGATTGGTCTTTAATCTCGATTGCCGGTCGATCTACCGCTTTGACACGGACGAGGTGCTGACCTGCCATGCGGGGGATTGCATCTATTTGCCGCAGGGCTCCCATTATACCGTCGAACGGTATATGGAAAGAGACACCGAGGAAAGAGGCATCTACGCCGTGAATTTTCTGATACTGTCCGAAACGATCGACAATAAGCCTGCGGTCATCAGGCTTCGGGGAAAGAGCGAGATGCAGACCCTTTTTTCCAAAGCGGTACACGCCTGGCGAAAAAAGGACGCCGGTTTTATGGAGGGGTGCTTTGCCGCCTTGTATCAGATGATACAACTGCTAAAAAAAGAGCAAGCGCACTATGCGCCGGAAAAACAAACGCTGTCGTTACTTGCTCCTGCACTGGACTATATCGGCACAAATTATACCAAGGAAAATATTCCGGTTTCGCATCTGGCCGCTTTGTGTGGGATCAGCGAGCCTTATTTGCGAAAGCTGTTTCAAAACGCCTTTTCGGTTTCTCCCGCCGTTTATATGCGGAATATGCGCATCGAATACGCAAAGGAGCTGCTTGCCTCGGGGGAGTATTCGGTCACAGATGTTGCCATGCTGTCAGGCTTCAACGATTCCGCGTATTTTGCAAGAGAGTTCAAAAAGGCGGAGGGCATGTCACCAAAAAATTACGCTAATAAAAATATAATTTGATCAAAAAAGGCAATACTGCTCATTTTCAGAGAAATATTGCCTTTTTTGTGTGGCTCCCAATCTATGAAATCACTCAGTATTCCATGTCTCACGGTAAAGGAGCTGACCGTTCACCGGCCATGTTCAAGTGGAGACGGGGTGGTTTGTGATGCTTTTTATCAAATCCTTTGCTTTTTGGATTTCTGCGTCGGTCGGTAACTGGATTGGCAAGGTGTTTTCTATATTCAGCGCCGCATATTTTGAGCCCGCGTAATTGTGATATGCAAGAACACGGATCTTTGTGACATGCTTGAGGTCGGAAAGAAAGTATGCGATCTTTTCTACTTGGTCGGCATTGTATCCCGGAACATAGGGTATTCGAATTTCAATGTTCTTGCCGCACTCATCCAAATATTTGAGATTTTTAAGAATTTGCTGGTTTGATCTGCCCGTACATTTTGTGTGTATCTCCCCGTCGTATGCTTTTATGTCATAGAGAAATACGTCGGTGTAGGGCATTACTGTATCCAGCGCGTTCTCAGGGATAGATCCGCAGGTATCCACCGCGGTGTGTATGCCGTTTTCTTTTAGCCGCTTTAACAGCTCCGCGCAAAAGTCGGCTTGCATCAGGCACTCACCGCCCGAAAGCGTTACGCCGCCCCCCGAATTTTCATAGAAGGCCTTGTCTTCGAGAAGAAGCGGCAGGAGCTCGTCAACCGTCATTTCCTTGCCGTAAAAAGTGAGCGCGTCCCCAAGACAAGCCTTGGCGCACTTGCCGCAACCGATACACAGATGGCGGTCGTAGACATGCGCTTGATTTGTCATAATATGCGCTTGCGAGGGGCAGACCCTCGCGCACTCGCCGCATCCGACGCATTTGTGCGCATAGTAAGCAAGCTGTGGCTTTGCGGAAAGTCCCTCTGGGTTGTGACACCAGATACACCGCAACGGACAGCCCTTAAAAAATACCGTGGTGCGGATGCCGTCGCCGTCGTGCACGGCAAAGCGTTTGATTTCAAATATGTTAGCGTTCATGCTCTTTTTCCTTTATGTGAATATTGCTCAGCAAAATGGCAGCGAGAATAATGATGAAGGCCAGCAAATAATTGATTTTCCAAATGCTTTCCTTTAGAATAATGCCGGATAGAATGGCCGCGAAAAGCAGAACGGTGGGAATATCGCTGCCGTTGATGTGAAAGGCTGCATAGCCGATCTTGATAAACGGAAATAGTGATCCCCACAGCGCGCAGACCAGCAGGGCAAGTAATACGCTGCCTGTGGGGTGGGAAAAGAGTTTTTTGATAGAATTCATTTTACACCAGTGCCTGTGCCTGACGGATAAATCCATCCTGCTCTTCTTTGTTGATGTTATTCCATAGCACATTCCAGCCGCACACGCGGATCTGAAGGTCCTGATATTTTTCGGGATGTGCCTGGGCGTCGCGAAGGGTGTTCGCGTCAAAGACGTTGATGTGCAGCGCGTGGCCGCCAAGCCTTGTAAAGGTCATCAGTAGGCCGTACATTGCCTCCAGTCCGTCCTCTCCCTTGACTGCCGACGGAAGCAGGCCGAGGTCAAGAGCGGCGTCGCTGGCAAAGGAGGTGGCGTCGATCTTGGTGATCGACAGGATGGCGGCAGTGGCCCCTTCTCGGTTCTGGCCCATGGAGGCGGAGCAGTTTTTGGAGAGCTCCTCGCCAAGGCGGCGACCGTTGGGCGAGGCGGCGGTTTTGGCGCCTTGAACATAGGACATTCTTGCCACGTGGAAGCAGCAGTTCCATTTTCCGTTTCGTTTTTGGGCATTGGGCTTTCCGACTACCCGCGAGGTGATAAAGTTTACGAGGTCCACAGCCAGATCGTCGGGGCGTTGTTTGTTGTTCCCGTATTTTTCTCTGTCGGCGAGAAGCTTTTGGCGAAGAGGCTCGGCGCCCTCGTAGTTTTTGTCCAGAATGTCGCGGAGCTGTGTGAGTGTTAGCTCTTTTCTTTCAAAAACGTACTTTCGAATGGCGTGCAGGGAGTCTGCGGCATCGGCGAGAAAACCGGGGCATACGGTGGAACCATTTGAAACACTGCCGCCAAGCAACGCATCCTTACCGCTTGCAAGGCAGGAGGGGATGGTGGCGGAGAGCATGGATTGCGGATTGATATACGAGAGATAGTCCTCAAAGGAATTGACAATGTGCATCGTGACGGCAAGGATGCTTGCCAGATGTCTTTTGTATTCGGCGTAAAAGGCGTCAAAGGTCTCATAGCTTTCTACGGCTGGACTTGCAAGACCTGAAAAATGACCCGTCACACCGTCGCATCCCTGGTGCATGGCATACTCCATAGGCTTTAGCAGGTTCAGGTAGTTCATACCCGCGCTGTAAGCACCTTGTATGCTGTATTCATAACACCCCTTAACATCGCAGGTTCTGGCTTGCTCGGCGGTGGCCCCCGCCCGCATCAACGCTTTTCGGATGGTGGCATCCGACACAAACACGATGGAGTTGTTGCCGCGGCGGATCATATCCAACGCCTTTAACACAAAATCCTTGGGGGTGCTGTCCGCAATCTTGATCTGGATCTTTGGGTTATAGATCTTCATTTGGTCGTACACGTCGAGAAACAGATAAGAAAGCTCGCTGATTACCGTGCTTTCATCCGCGTTACAGCCCCCCAGAAAGACGGGTTGATTCCAGTAGTTGCCAATGGCGGTGAATTGCAAAAAGAAATAAGCAAGATCGGTGCGGATTTCCTGCTCGCCAATGCCCCTTTGCAGATCGCTTTGATAAAATTTGTGGTAGAGCTTGTCAAAGTTGGAAAGCGAACGCACCTGCAAGCCCTCGATATGCTCGCAGAGCATAAAGTAGATGTAATTCAAAAGCAAGGCCTCGTAGAAGGTTTTCGGAGGCGCTTGCCGGATGTTTTTGAGACCGTTTGCAAGCTTTTCGGCACCTTTTGTGGCGGTTGCTTGTTTTTCCAGGCGCAAAAGAAAGTCAAGGATAGCCGTATAGGTGATCCTGATGCCCTCAAAAAACGCATCCTCTTCGGGGGTGCAAATGCGCTCATTGCGTGCCTTTTCGCTCTCGGCAAGAAGCCCCATGAAGCCAAGCTCTAGCACGCGCTCCCACACGGGAACGCTATGGTCATAGTCGGGCCAGATGGTTACAATGCCGGCCTTTTCCATATACTTGCGTTTTTCGCCAATCTCGGGGAGGATCTCCTCAAAGACTTCCTTTTTCCACCGATTGATCAGGGTGTCGTTCAGGGGACGGTCGATCATATTGATGGCAGGGAAAATATCTCGCGGATCACAGGAGATTCTTGTGTTTTTCAAAACATAGGCAAAGGCCCTTGCCTTGCGGATGGGGTGGGGGAGATCCTTTAGCGCCTCGTCCTGCCGCAAAATTCCTTCCTTGATCATTTCGCCGTCCATGCCCGTTTCAGGGGCAAAGATCTCATCGCGGCGGACGAATCTTTTGTGTCCGTCAAAGGGTTTGTTGCTGTCATGATATTTGTTGATGATATATTCGTAATCTTGCTCTTTGATGTATTTCATACGCTCACCTCCAGCATTATTATAGTCTTGCTTTACATTTTTGCAAATGATAAAAGCAAAACACTTGACGAAATCGTAACAAAATGATATGATAAGTTGAGGTGATGCGTTATGAAAAGAGAATGGAATGAGGCGGTGATCACAAAGGTGGCGCTTGCCGTTTATGTAGAGCCCAATGCGGGGAAGCATATTCATAAAAACCGTCTGTTTCACGGCTTTGTCTTGAATGAGGAGAACAGTATAAAGGATTATTGCTTTTCAGACGGACGCGTGATGCGTACCGGGGGAGGAGACCTGTTTTACTTGCCAAAGCATTCGTCTTATTATGTGAAAACGATTGAAAGGGGCGGATGCTATGCCATCAATTTTGACGCCGAGATGGATGACGAGCCGTTCACCGTCAAATTGAGAAACACCGATGCTTTGCAAAAAAGTTTTAAGGCCGCGTGCGGTGAATGGAGGTCGCGCAATCCTGCGTGCGGCGCGGCGGCGATGCGAGCGCTTTATGACGCGATCTATCACTTGCAAAAGGAGCAAGAGAGAGACTATATGCCAGGGGATCGGGAGAGCTTGATCGCGCCTGCTGTTGAGGCGATCGAGCGTGATTTTACCGATTGCGGTTTAACGGTGGCGCGATTGGCCGCGATTTGCGCGATGAGTGAGGTGTATTTTCGAAAAATATTTATGCACAGGTTCGGCGTATCCCCCAAGGAATATTTGATCCGAAAGCGAATGGAGTACGCAAAGCAGCTCATAGCGTCGGGACAATTGGCGCTATCGGATATAGCGGTGCTTTGCGGCTATGGAGAGCCCTGCCATTTTTCCCGTGAGTTCAAAAAAAGATTTGGCGTATCGCCAAACCATTATCAATAAGAAAAAGGCAATATCATACCGATCGTTCGGGATGATATTGCCTTTTTTGACGGACGACCGATGGTTGCCCCTACGACGTCGGGTGCGTGTTTGTAGGGGCGCGCATTGCGCGTCCGTTTTTAAGATGCCGTTACGCAAGCGGCGTTGCCATATTCGAGAGCATATTCTCAATAAAGATCCCGTACCCCGTGGTGGGATCGCCGATCAGCACGTGGGTCACAGCGCCCACAAGACGCCCGTCCTGGATGATCGGCGAGCCGCTCAGGTGTGTGGTCAAGAAAGGACAACACTTTTTAACGGATTTTTTGCAATGATAATAAAAATAAAGGCTTCAGACACTCGTTTGATGTCCTATCAAAAATCGAACTGTTCCGTCAATATGCTCACCTTTCAGATAGGCACCGTATTTTTCATCATAAACGGTAGTGAAGCGCGGATCGAATTCGGGTGTCCGGTCGGTGGACTTTGCTATCGACACCGCTGACTCGCAGCCTTTTTCAGAAAAAAGGCATACGGTGGCGTCCTTAAGCCCCGTGATTTTGATCGCACGTCTGTATCGCGCATTGACAGGTGGGGCTTCGCGGCAGGAGATCACGCCACTATCCTGATTGACGAAGATCCTGCACTCACGATGCTCTCCTCTTGAAAAGCGATACGAGGAGCGTCCGTCAATCATCTCCGCCTCAGTTCCGCAGAGTATCGGCGCGCCAAGTGGGAATGTCAGATGTGTGTCGGTGGTGGTGTTTGCGTTATAGACTGAGAAAAACAGAGCGTTGTCGTGTCGCGCGATCCCCATTGTGGGGGGCTTGATGCCTTCCTCTTTTTTTGTAAAGGCTATCTCATATCCAAAAGCTGACAATGCTTTTCGCATATCATTCGCGTTCTTCTCAACGTCAAGCTTCACCAAGCCGGCATAGTCCCCGATTGCTTGAAGCTTTTCTTTCGTTCCGTACACAAGTACGCCGACACCTTGCTTTGCAAAGGATGCCAATTGATCAAGTATGGCGGGATTTTCGGGAACGGGCGAGATCAAGATGCTCTTTTTATAAACGTCCGCCCCGTGCTTCAAGAAATTGTCCGCGGAAACGACACAACAAAGCGGCAATCCGTCGTTGATCGCATTGCAAATGTAGTTGTCTCCCAAATTCATTTCTCGGAGAAGCTCGGCATCCTTTGAGGTAGTATATTCACGCATGGGATAGACCCATACAAGTGGTGCGGGCTCGTCCGCCGCGTCCTTTTCGGCTTTTAGTATGTGGGGCAAGGGCTCATTCACGCACGCGTCGGGCATTTCTCCGTAGGAATTGTCAATAGAAAGGATATTGAAGGAATTTGCTGTTTCCACCTCTCCCTTTGCGTTGATACGGGAGATCGCCATGGGCAGATAAATATCACAGGGAGAGCCGTCGTATCGGTCATACCAAGGGGAGTTGATCCACCAAGGATCGTGGATATAGTAGCGGAATGGAAATCTTTCACTCGGAAGTTCACAGATACGTGTCATATGCCCCATGATCTCAAGACCGTAGTTGTCGTTGAGTGCTGCCCATGGAGAGTTCGGGGGTGCGGTGATGTCAAGCTCGGCATTGTAGATGTCGTAAAGCGGTACGCCGTCGCTGGCGTAGTCGATGCCGACGGAGTTATTTGTGCCTCTTGTTTCGAGAGGGAAGGAACACTCCTTTCTAAAGAGCTTCCAAAAGGCAAACACGCTTTCTTTGGTCGTCCCCAGCTTTTCCGGATAATATTTCTCACCGTCAAAGATCTTGCCCGTCTTATCCCAAGGATTGGCGCTGAAACCGAGTCCGTTGGAAAGCCACAGATAATCAAAGCCCATATCCCGCAGGAAAATCTCGGATTGCTTTCCGAGGAAAGTTCCAAAGGGTGTGCCCTCGGGGATACCATCGGGATAGGCAACATAATAGCGGTCGTCCGCGTGCAATGTCGCGGTTGCGTCAACAAATCCGTGCTTGTCGAGCCTTGAGCCCGAGCAGATCTCGGTGTGGCGGTTGTATTTGAAATCCGAAATGGCGAATTCGGGACCGATGTCAAAGGTCTCACCTACCCGTATTACAGCCTCGGAAAAGGCTTTTTTACCTTCTTCCTTTAAGGTGGATATGATCGTCTTGAGGATACCGTAGGTCATCACGGGCGCGTTTTTGATATAATCCTGTTTCCGTTTGTGTAAAGAGGTTTCAAGAGGCTCGCCGTCCTCCAAATACGGCAGATTTGCCGTTCCGACAAAGCGTGCCCATTCGAATATATCTTCCAAATTTCCCGCG
>SVQT01000051.1 GCA_015065215.1 Oscillospiraceae bacterium
ATCTTGGTTACCACGGTAGCAAGCCCCTCGGGGATGGCGGCTACCGCCAGTGAAATGGCGATCATGAAGAAGTCCATTACATTATGGAAGGTGAAATCAGCGCCGGTCGCCAGAGAGCGGATGATGTTGACACCAAACACCACAACGCAGATGCCAATCACAAGGAAGGTCAGGATTTTGGAAAGGCCGCTCAGCTTTTGCTGCAAAGGGGTTTTACCCTCCTGCGCTTGTGAGAGCGCGTCGGCAATCTTACCCATTTCGGTATCCATACCGGTGGCGGTCACGACAGCCTTGCCGCGGCCGTAAACAACGGTGGAGCCCATAAAGACCATGTTCTTGCGGTCGCCGAGGGCTACGTCGCCGTTGGCATTGGCGGTCATGATGCCTTCCTGCTTGGTGACAGGAACCGACTCGCCGGTAAGAGCCGCTTCCTCAATCTTCATCGAGGCGCATTCAATGATGCGGGCATCAGCGGGAACGGCGTCGCCTGCCTCCAGCACGATGATGTCACCCACAACCAGATCTTCACTGTGTACGGTAATCTGTTTGCCGTCGCGGATCACCTTTGAGGTGGCTGCCGCGATCTCTTGCAGGGCCTCGATGGCCTTTTCTGCCTTGCTTTCCTGCAACACGCCGAGAATGGCGTTGATCAAAACGACTGCCATTATGATGATGACATCGGAAGGGAATTCCTTTTCCACGATTGCCAAAGCACCGGATATGACGGCGGCCACCAACAAAATGATGGTCATCGGCTCAGCAAGCTGCTTTAGAAAGCGGTGGAACAGGGATTCCTTTTTGCCTTCAGCCAGCTTGTTTTTTCCGTTCTTTTCCAAGCGGGCAGCGGCTTCCCCCTCAGAAAGCCCCTGTGTGCTGCTTTGCAATTCGTCAAGAACCGCATTGCCTTCTTTTAGATAATGTTTCATGTTGCTCCTCTCTGCCCCTCGATCGGGGCGCCGTGATTTGTCTTACCCTTTGGAGAAAAAAGAGACCCATGCAGAGTGTACCCCTACATGAGTCTCGTTAATCAAGGCAAGCCAGGCCGATGCGATCGACCAGAGTTGTTGACTTACCCGCACAAAGGCGTAACTACTCCCTCACGGATATTGTGGGAAAATTATACCATAAGTTTTGGGGCTTGTCAAGCGTTATTTGTTATGATTAGAGGAGATCTGCGTTGTTTTTCGGTGTTTGCGGCCGATTGGCACCCGTATTGCAGGCTTGTTTTATCATTTTTCGCTGTTTTCCTCCCATTTTCGGTTCTTGCCGGTGCCAATGGCGGGATTTTCATAGCACCCCAAATGTATGCTGGTGCGGCCATGCTTTTCCCGAATATCTGCCATGGCTTTTTCAATGGTTTCCTGCTTGTCGTTTTTGGGCTCGGTGGCGGAGAACATGTCCAGCTGTTCCTCAGTGTCCCCGGGTGAAACAAGGCCTGAAGCGGTTACCGTCAGTGCCCGAACGCTGGCACCAAACCCCACCGACCCGGCGATCAAGGCCATGGCGTTGCTGACGATTTCCTGTTGGAGCCAAGTGGCCCGGCGCAGGGTACATTGCCGCTGGACGGTACGAAAATTAGGGTCCTTGATCTGTACCTGCACGACGGTGCATTTTCGGTCGATCTCCCGCAGTCTGGCGGCAACCAGATCCGCCATGGCCGTGACACCCGCACGGATCTCATCCGCCCCCGCAATATCCCGGCGAAAGGTCATGCCATTTCCTACCGATTTGGGGGCGGGGCGATCCCAATAGGTATGCACCGGCTCCTCGTCCAACCCGGCGGCGTACCGCCAAAGGGTATCGCCCGCTTCGCCAAGGCGGTCAACCACTGTTTTGCGGTCAGCGGCGGCAAGATCGCCTATGGTAAAGATCCCCATTTTGCCAAGCGCTTGAGTGGTACGCTTGCCGGCAAACAACATGGCAGAAACCGGCAGAGGGTAGGCGATTTCTTTATAATTGTCACGGTCAATAACTGTGGTTGCGTCAGGCTTTTTATAGTCGCTGCCAAGCTTTGCAAAAACGCGGCAAAAGCTAACGCCTACAGAAACGGTGATGCCAATCTCCCGCTTGACTCGCTCGCGAATGTGGTCAGCAAGCTCTTTGGGCGTTTTCCCAAACAGGCGTAAGCTGCCGGTTACGTCCAGAAAGGATTCGTCAATGCCGAAAGGATCCACCAGATCGGTGTAATCCAGATAGATGGCGTTGACCTTTTTGGAGATCTTACCGTACATATTGTGGTGGGGGAGGACACAGACAAGGTTGGGGCATTTTTGCTTTGCTTGCCAAATCGTTTCAGCGGTTTGAATGCCGTATTTTTTCGCCTTTTCATTTTTGGCCAAGATAATACCGTGGCGGCTTTCCGGGTCGCCGGTGACAACCATGGGAACCGAGGCCAGCGTGGGATCCAGCAGGGTTTCTACCGACGCGAAAAAGCCGTTGCAATCACAGTGTAAGATGACCCGTTCGCGGGGTTCTGCCATTTTCGCGTCCTCCTTTCGAATAGATTTTTTATAAAATGATCAGTCCAGCGCCGCCAAAAACGCAGCGTCGGCAGGGATACCGATCCCTACGCCGAAAGGATCGCCGCCGGGGCGGTAGCGGCGCAGCTCAAAGCGGGAGCCGCCAAGAAATGTTGCCAAATGGGGGGCCAGAGAAGCACAGCCCCAAAATTCTTTAAAAAGGATGGCTTCCCCATGTTTTTCATAAAGCACGGCCGCATCCTTGCCGCAACAGGCAAAGCCGCCGCCGTTTTGGTAAAGAGACAAAAAAATCTCGGTGGGCACGCAGATTGGTATGGGGGCAAGCGCTTTTCGCATGCTCAAATACTCTTTTGCACAGAGCAAACGGCAGTGCCCATCGGCGGGCTGGGCAGGACCCCCAAAATGCTCGATGGGCGAAATGGGGGAAAAACCCGCTTTGGCATAAAAATCAAAAAGGGTCTCGCTCATTGGGCGCAAAAAGACCGGATAGCGCGCGGCCTCTGCCGCAAGGAGCTGCTTCGCCAGTCCTTTGCCTCTGTGATCGGGGTGGGTGGCAACGCCGTAGAGATAGTGTGCTTCTTGCTCACCGTTTGCGGTTATCAGCGGATACGGTATCGAAAAAAGCATCGAAATTGGCCGTCCGTTCTCGCAAACGGTGCGAATATGCTCTGGATAATAGCGCGCAAACAGCGCCTGGGTAAAGGCCTCCGGCTCCCCCGGGAACGCGGTGTTATAAAGATCAACGCAAGCGTTTTTGAAGTCCTCCATCAACATCCCTCTCTTTCTCTTTTAGTATATCCCATTTTTGGCGGCCCGTCAAGGCATGACGCAAACAAAAAAGATCCCGTTGCGTGCAAATGTGGCACAACGGGATGATTTTTATGAGGATTTTGAGGTTTCGGAAAGAGCGCGGCTGCGCCGTACGTCTTTGCGCAGACGGTTCAGGGAGGCAAAGGATTGATTTAGCACCTCGCGCACCTTGGGATCCAAGCCCGCGTAGGAGGCGAGAATTTTTTTAAAGCTTTGCAGCTTGTTACCGGTGATGCCGGAGACAGTCTCTTGCTCGGTAGCCTCTAATACGGTAAAAAGCGCTTCTCCAAATTGCCGTTTGCGCTCGGGACTGAGCTCATTGACGAAACGGTCAATGATCATCTCGGTTTCCTGCCCGAAAGCGGTTCGCTTATCGGTATAGAGAAAATCAGGCCCCAACACTTGCCAGGAAAAGGCATCGTGCTGTAAAAGACCCACTGTGTTGCTTTGTACAATTTTATAGTTGTTGTCATGCTCCAACAGAACAGCCACAATAGAGGATTGTGGCAAATAGGTATGGATGCGGTCACGTAGCTCCAGATATTTGGGAGAGGCGATGGTATCATCGCAAAAGCCGGGGCCGTCGTTGTTGTAAACGGCGCGGATCCGATGCTGAAATTCAGGACCGCTATGTACGGCCGCGTACATGGCCAAATTGCCGCCTTTGGAGTGACCGCCCACATACAAGCGCCGCAAGGGATGGGCAGCGGCGGCGGTGCGAAGATAGTCCAATGCCCGAAGCTGAGCGGGCACAGGGCACTCGTAGCTCATGCGAAAATCCTCTTCCCAGCCAATGAGGGTGTCGTCGGTTCCCTCAAAAGCTACAAACAGATTTTGCCCGGGTAACAAGACCGTCAAGGCGGCGAATTGCATGCCGTTTTCCGCATTTACCTCTTTTTGCGCCGCCAGCAAGCGTAAGGGGGCAAAGCGGGGGGCGTCTGCCAATCGCTCCAGCAGTTGGCGATAGTCTTCTTTGACGGTGCCGGCGGGATGGTCTTTCAAATAGGCTTTCGCCACATCACATAGCCGCGCCGGTTCCTCTTTTTGAGAGGTGGGGACATAGGCCTCCATACGGATATATGGCAGAAGAGAAAAAATCAGAGCGTCGACGGGGCAAAGGGGAGCATTGCCGAAGGTGAGATCCCCACGCCAGGTTAGGTAATCGAATAAATTGCTCACGGTGCTCCTCCTTTTTAGCAATATATGATATATGTAATGATAGCATATTCGGCTCTTGGTGTCAAGGTGCGGCATGGCTGGAAAATCTACCCGATCTGTCTTTTGACACAGAGAAAAAGGCGCACACCGATACGGCATGCGCCTTTATACTTAGTAAGTTTGGTTGTTGCCGCCAAAAGGGGTCAGGGGCTGCATAGGCTGTGCCGGGGGAGTCGGTGCTTTGGAAATGGCAGGGGGGGGCACCGGGGTAGGGGCCGGCGCGGCCGGCGTCTGCGGCGCTGTGGCAGGAGGCGGCGCTACGGGCGCGACAGGAACCGGAACGGGCGCGGCCGGTACCTGGGGAGCTATAGGCGCTGGCGCTGGCGCGACAGGCTGAACCGGTTGCGCGACAGGCTGTACGGATCTTGCGACAGGCTTTGCCACCGGGCGGGCGGCTGGGGGGGCGGCAACCGCTACTTTAGAGACAGCTTGCCCCACTTTGCGGGCGATCTCCTCAGAAAGGGCACCGTCTGAAAGGGCGGCGCGAAGCAGCTCCTTGGTTTCACGCTGGATTGCCAACTGCTCCTCGCGGTTTATGATCAAGGAGCCAAAACCGTACAATATCCAAGTGGAAAGGGGGGCAATGACGGCGCCTGCTACGCAAAGGACGCATCCGATAATGCCGGTGAGCAAAAGGGTATCGTCACCGGAGGTGATAGCGGAAATCAAATAGAAAGCGGCCAGAGCCAGAAACGCAACCGCACTGAGAATAGCCAAAATAACGGCGAGGCTTTGGATGCGTTTGCCGATATTCTTTTTAAACATAACAGATGCTCCTTTAGGTCGTAATGGTATCCTTATTATACGCCGTTTTTTTCTTGATGTCAAGAGCAAGTAGTGAAATGACAGTGATTTACCTGCTTAAAAAGAAGGGGATTTATGCGAATTTACAATTTGAAAGACGCGAAAAGCGCGGGATATTGTCAAAAAGCACAAAAAAGTAAAAATAGAGGAAAACCTATTGACAAAAAGACAGATTTTGGCTATACTCTAAGTAGTTAGGTAATGCTAACATTTGATTTGCTATCACCTGTACTGAAAAAAAGTAAAATTGTATATGATTTAGGAGGAGACCTATGAACACATTGCGACAGGTTCCCATAGGCGGTAGCGCCAAAGTCGTAAAGCTCCACGGTGAGGGCGCCATTCGCCGCCGTATTATGGATATGGGTATCACCAAAGGCGTTGAAGTTCGTGTGCGCAAGGTCGCACCCTTGGGCGATCCCATTGAGATCACTGTGCGGGGATACGAATTATCGCTTCGTTTAGAAGACGCGGAAAAAATTGAGGTGGAATAACCGGCTTGCGCTTGTTGGCCGGCGAAACTCCACTGAACTTGTTGGCAAAAAGTTAGTTTATACTAATAAAGGAGAAAAAGAATGGACCTCAAGATCGCCCTTGCGGGTAATCCCAACTGTGGTAAAACAACGCTTTTCAATGCTTTGACGGGTTCCAATCAGTTTGTAGGTAACTGGCCCGGTGTGACGGTAGAAAAAAAAGAGGGTAAGCTGAAAAGGCATGAAGGTGTGATTGTTACCGACCTGCCCGGCATTTACTCGCTTTCCCCGTACACGCTGGAAGAAGTGGTTGCCAGAAACTATTTGGTGGAGGAGCGCCCTGACGCTATTCTCAATATTGTAGACGGCACCAATCTGGAGCGAAATCTTTATCTGACCACCCAGCTGACCGAGTTAGGCATTCCTGTGGTGGTGGCCATTAATATGATGGACATTTTGCGCAAAAATGGCGATAAGATTGACATCGCGCAAATTTCCAAGGCCATCGGATGCCCGATCGTAGAAATTTCTGCCCTGAAGGGGGAGGGGATCTTTGAGGCGATCGAATTGGCCATCGAGGCCACCAGGCAAGCGCGCACCATCCCGGGGCATCATTTTTCCGGTGTGGTGGAGCATGCCATTGCCCATATTGAGGAGGCGGCGGTACATGGCCTGCCTGAGGAACAGCAACGTTGGTACGCCATTAAAATTTTTGAGCGTGATGACAAGGTGCTGGAAAAGTTGCAGATGGATGAAGAGACGCTGCGCCATATCGAAAAGGATATTGTCACCGCTGAACGGATGCTGGATGACGATGCCGAATCGATCATTGCCAATGAGCGCTATAACTACATCAGTCAAGCGATCAAGGGCGCTTATAAGCGAAAGAGCTCCAACCGGCTGTCGGTATCGGATAAGATTGACCGGGTCATGACCCACCGCGTCGCGGCACTGCCGATCTTCGCTTTGATCATGTTCTTGGTTTACTTCATATCGGTCAGCACCATCGGTACTTGGGTTACCGATTTTACCAACGACGGTCTGTTTGGTGACGGCTTCCACTTCCTTGGCATCGGCCAGAGGAAATACGAAGAGGCCATAGTGGAATATACCGAGGCTCAAAACGCGATTGACGCCTTTTTGGATAGTGCGTATGCCGACAGTGGTGAAATTAAGAATGTTGATGCTCTGCGCAACTGGATCGAGACCGGCGATCAGAAAAAAATTGCCGGCGTGGCATCGGCGTTAGGGAGCATTGCCAAGAACATACCGGACGGTGCCACGGCATCGCTGATGATTGAAAACGAGGAGACCCTTGAGATGGAGGAGCGGGTCTATTCAAAAGCGGATTTTCAGGCCGCCATTGATGTTTTGATGAAGTATAAAATGCTTCGGCCCCTCCCCAACGATTACGGTGTATGGGTACCCGGTGTGCCGGTGCTGGTAGGTGACGCGCTTGCCGCCATGAACTGTGCCCCCTGGCTGGAAAGTCTTGTGCTGGAGGGCGTTGTGGGCGGCGTCGGCGCCGTTCTTGGCTTTGTGCCTCAGATCTTGGTGCTCTTTATTTTCCTGGCATTTCTGGAGGCCTGCGGCTATATGTCCCGCGTGGCCTTCGTGTTGGACCGTCTGTTCCGCAAATTTGGCCTTTCCGGTAAATCCTTCATCCCGATGCTGGTGGGTACCGGTTGCGGCGTGCCCGGTATTATGGCCAGCCGCACCATCGAAAACGAGCGGGACCGCCGCATGACGATTACCACCACAACCTTTATTCCTTGCGGCGCAAAGCTGCCGATCATTGCGATGATCGCGGGGCTTTGCTTTGGCGGCGCCTCCAAGGGGTGGTGGGTCGCCCCTGTGGCCTATTTCGTAGGCATTGCCGCTGTGATTGTTTCTGGGCTGATGCTGAAAAAAACCAGACTTTTTGCCGGAGATCCTTCCCCCTTTGTGATGGAGCTTCCGCCCTATCACATGCCCACCTTTGGCAACATCATGCGTTCTATGTGGGAGCGTGGCTGGTCCTTTATCAAAAAAGCGGGTACGGTGATTTTGCTTTCCACCATCGTGATTTGGTTCCTCAGCCATTTTGGTACCGCCGAGGGCAGCTTCCTTTGTGATCTCTATGCGGCACAGGAGATAGCCTTTACCAGTCTGATGGATCACATTGGCAACGCCTTCGCTTGGCTTTTCGCGCCGCTTGGGTTCAATCATCCTACCGCCGCCGTCGCGACTATAATGGGACTTCTGGCAAAAGAGGAAGTGGTGGCGGTGTTCGGTGTCACCGGCTTTCGCTTCGCCAGCGCCCTGGCGGGATTCAGCTTTCTTGTATTCAACCTGCTTTGCGCGCCTTGCGTTGCGGCAATGGGCGCCATCAAGCGTGAGATGAACAGCGGCAAGTGGACCGCGTTTGCAATTGGTTATCAATGTGTATTCGCCTATGCTGTATCGCTGATGATCTATCGCTTCGGTCAGCTGTTCAGTGGCAATATCCATAGCGCGGGGGACATAATAGCTTTGGTATTCGCTTTCCTGGTGCTTGGCGGGATGATCTTTTTACTGGCGCGTCCTTACAAGGAGGCGACTCGGCTGGAAAAGTCGGTAACACCGACTGATGAGAAAAAGCAAAAGGTGAGTGTTGGCAAGAACGCCAAATAATCTGTGAAAGGATGTGTGTTGTATGTTTCTTGCTTGGTTACAGCAAAATTGGGGAAATATCTTAGTGATCGCCATGCTTGTGACACTGATGGCCGTTTTGGTATATACCATGATCCGCTCTAAGCGGAAAAACAAGCGCAACGGCTGCTGCGGTGGCTGCTCGGGCTGTGCGCTGCAAGGAAAATGCCACGCAAAACCTTCAAATAGAGACCACCGTTCTTGACAGCTCCTTTTGGCCATATTGAAAAAATAAACACAAAAGTCGCCTCCTTGACGGGCGGCTTTTGTGTTTTCTGCCGTTTTTTGTCGGCGGGTTTACAGACAACTTGACAGATGTAAATGAAGGTGCTATAATAATACCACATTTTACATAAAGGAAACGATGTGAGCGAAAATGAGAACAAAAGAGCAATTGTTGGCAAGTATTGCCGCACTGAAAAAAGAAAAAAACGGCGTGATCCTGGCTCATTACTACTGTAATGATGAAGTGCAGGCGATAGCTGACTATGTAGGGGACTCCTTCTATCTTGCCAAGGTCGCCAAAGAGATTGACGCGGATACCATCGTTTTCTGCGGTGTTTCTTTTATGGGGGAAAGCGCTAAAATTCTGTGCCCGCGCAAGACGGTGCTGATGCCGGATCTTTCCGCTGATTGTGCCATGGCTCATATGGCGGATGTGAAAAAGATCGAGGAGATGCGCCGTACTTACCCGGATCTGGCGGTGGTTTGCTATATCAACTCAACCGCGGAGCTGAAATGCCATAGCGATGTTTGCGTAACCTCCTCCAATGCGGTCAGAATTGTCAAGGCACTGCCCAATCAAAACATCTTCTTCATTCCGGATGAAAATTTGGGCCGCTTTGTCAAGGAGCAGGTGCCGGAAAAGAATGTGATGCTGTGTGATGGGTATTGCCCGATTCACAAGGCGCTCACGGCCGAACAGATCCTTATCAAAAAGCGGGAATACCCCGACGCTTTGGTGCTTTCCCATCCGGAATGCAGGGGGGAGGTATTGGCGCTTTCCGATTATATCGGCAGCACTGCCGACATCATCCAATATGCCAAGAGCAGCACAGCCAAACGCTTTATTATCTGCACTGAAGTGGGTGTTGCCTACCGGTTGCGGCAGGATAATCCCGACAAAATTTTTGTGTTCTGTGATCCCTGTCCTTGCTGTACCGATATGAAGCTGAACACAGTCGAAAAGATTTTGGAAGTGTTGGAAAGCGGCAAAAACGCGATAGAGGTCAGCGAAGAAAGAAGAAGAGGTGCCTTGGCACCCCTAAATAAAATGTTGGAGCTTGCGAAATAAGATGAAAACCGATATATTGATTGTTGGATGCGGTGTTAGCGGTCTTTACTGCGCCCTGAATCTACCCCCCGAGAAGGATATTTTGATTGTCACCAAAGATGCCATGGACAAAAGCGATTCCTACCTTGCCCAAGGCGGTATTTGCGTATTGCGTGATGAAAATGATTATGACTCCTTTTTTGAGGATACCATGCGCGCGGGGCATTATGAGAACAACAAGCAATCAGTGGATATTATGATCCGCTCCTCCAGGGCGGTGATCGACGATCTTGTCAGCTGGGGCGTTGCGTTCGAAAAGAACGGTGAGGATTTTGCTTATACCAAAGAGGGCGCCCACTCCGCCCCCCGCATTCTGTTTCATGAGGATGAGACCGGCAAGGAGATTACCTCCCGTTTGCTGGCGGCGGTAAAAAAACGCCCCAATGTGAGGATCGCAGAGTACTTTACGATGGTCGATCTTCTTGTGGAGGGGAATACCTGCTATGGCATTGTCGGGCAGGATGAAAAGGGCAATTTCACCACTGTTACAGCAGATTATACCGTGCTTGCCACAGGTGGTATCGGCGGCCTTTATGCGCATTCTACCAATTATCGTCATCTGACCGGTGACGCTATTGCTCTGGCCTTAAAGCATGGTGTGACTTTACAGCACATCGACTATATTCAAATTCACCCTACCACCCTTTATACTAAGGAGGAGGGCAGAGAGTTTTTGATTTCGGAATCGGTACGGGGCGAGGGCGCCATTTTGCTCAACCATAGGGGCGAGCGCTTTGTGGATGAGCTGCTGCCGCGTGACGTTGTGGCAAACGCCATCTTTGCCGAGATGAAAAGGGAAGGGAAGCCGCACATGTGGCTCTCGCTGGAAAAGATCCCCAAAGAGGAAATTCTTTCGCACTTTCCCCATATATATGAGCATTGCCTTTCTGAAGGGTATGACATTACCAAAGAGCCGATCCCGGTGGTGCCCTCTCAGCATTACTTCATGGGCGGTGTGGATGTGAACGAGCACAGCAAGACCTCAATGGAGCGTCTTTATGCGGTGGGCGAGACCGCCTGCAACGGCGTACACGGCAAAAACCGTTTGGCCAGCAATTCTTTGCTGGAAAGCCTTGTGTTCGCCAAGCGTGCCGCGCTCGATTTGTTAGCGGGATATAAAAAAGCCCCGGAACGGGATGCGTTTTCGATAGATTTTGCCCAATATGACAACTACAAAGAGGCATACAAAGAAGCGGTGCTTACCGCCATTGAAAAGGAGAGAGAAAGCCATGAATAATATTACAATGAAGCTGAACGCGGACGAACTGATCCTTGCCGCCCTCAAAGAGGATATTTCCAGCGAGGATGTAACCACCAATTCGGTCATGCCCCACTACCAATTGGGTGAAGTGGAGCTGCTTGTGAAGCAGGACGGCGTGGTGGCCGGTTTGGATGTTTTTAAACGTGTGTTTGAGCTGTTAGATGAAAAAACAGAGGTCACTTTTAGCAAAAAAGATGGGGATACCGTTAAAAACGGGGAGAAGATCGGTATTATCCGCGGTGACATCCGCGTACTGCTTTCCGGAGAGCGTACTGCCCTGAATTACCTGCAACGCATGAGCGGTATTGCCACCTATACCCGCTCGATTGTGGCGCTTTTGGCAGGCAGTAAGACCAAGCTGCTGGACACCAGAAAAACCACCCCCAATATGCGTATTTTTGAAAAGTATGCTGTCAAGGTCGGCGGCGGCTGCAATCACCGATACAACCTCAGCGACGGGATTTTACTCAAGGACAACCACATCGGTGCCGCGGGTGGCGTGAAGCAGGCGGTACAAATGGCAAAGGCTTACGCGCCCTTTGTTCGCAAGGTGGAGGTAGAGGTAGAGAATTTGGAGATGCTAAAAGAGGCGCTGGAGGCGGGGGCCGATATTATCATGCTGGATAATATGAGCGTGGAGGATATGAAAGAGGCGGTTCGCCTGACCGCGGGCCGTGCCGAGACTGAGTGCAGTGGCAATGTTACCAAGGAAAACATTGCCCGGTTGGTAGATATTGGCGTGGATTATATCTCCAGTGGCGCTCTGACCCACTCGGCGCCGATTTTGGATCTTTCGCTGAAAAACCTGCATACGGTATGAGTTTTTCGGAGTTTTGGAGGGTGTTATGAGAGCGGAAGAGCGCAGAAAAGAGATTATCGCATTGCTGATGGCGTCCAAGACCCCCATTTCGGGCGGCGCCCTTTCTGAGCGGTTGGGCGTTTCCCGACAGATCATTGTACAGGATATTGCGATCATCAAGGCGGCCGGTTACGACATTCTTTCTACCCATACCGGCTATATGATGCAGGAAAGCCCGTTGGTGGAGCGTGTTTTCAAGGTGCGCCACACCGGCGAGCAGACCGCGGAGGAGCTTACTTGTATTGTGGAGCTTGGCGGCACTGTCGTTGATGTTTTTGTGTGGCATAAGGTGTATGGTAAAATTTCAGCGGATTTGAATATTTTTTCTCAGCGGGGGATTGACCAGTTTGTAGCAGGCATTCGCAGCGGCAAATCCACCGAGCTGATGCACATTACCGACGGGTATCATTATCACACCGTCAGAGCCGATAGTGAGCATACCCTGGACATCATCGAGGGCGAGCTGCGTGGCAGAGGATACATCGTGCCGGAAATTCAATAAATCGCTAAACGGTATTAAAAAAGCGGCGGGAAAGCATAGGCTTCCTGCCGCTTTTTCGTATTTATCGCATCAGCTCATCGGTAAAGTATGCGTTGGTGTAGGCGTGCTTGCCATCCTTGGCAAAGACGGTGATGCGGATGTAAGCGTCGTTTTCCTTGACGGTAAAGGTTGCCTTGGTGAGAGGGGCCTCCTCTGCACAAGCCAGCTCAGTGCGTACCACGCCGTAGTTGGCGACGATTTTGGCGGCGGGGTCGCACTTGATGTGCACCTCGCCGTCCTCATACCACAGCTCGTGAATGAGCGGGCCGTTCGAAGCGTAAAAATGTCCTGCTTCCATCGCCTTGGTTACGGTGCGGTATTCCAAACGGTCGGCCTTGATCATGGTAAAGCCGCCGCAGGCATCATAGCGGGGGTGTCCCTCGGGGCGATTGCAATGGTTGTCGTCGTCGGCAACGCAATAGATTCTGGTGCCTTTCTTGAGAAAGTTGTCATAAATCTGGGGCACGTCGTCGTCAAAGCCGTGCACCACACAGCCGTGGTTGTAGATCTCCAGCGCGTTGAAGCCCTCGTATTTCAAAAACTGCTCGGGATCCTCCAGCGACCAGACGGGGTGGTTGTAGGTGACCCAGAAGCCGGCGGCGCGGGCGCGGCGGATCACATCGTTGATGCCGCGCACCGAATAGGCGCGGGTGTAGTCGGGCAGGGAATCGTCAAACTGCACCTCATCTCTGTGCGTGACGGTGTTGCCCCACAGGTACTTGGAACGGTGCCAGCAGGTCTGCTTCACGTTGTCCGGCTCCAGCGCGATGATGCACATGTGGCAGCGCTGGCGGGTTTTATGCTCGGCACCGTTGCCGGGCTCGATCACCTCCAGCTCGTGGGCGTTGAGGGCAAGAAAATGCTCGTCTGATAGATTTTCGTGCTGGGGGATCAGCACCTCGTGGTCGGTGTAGGCCACGATAGAGTAGCCGTGATCCATGTATAGTTTTTTGACTTCCGCGGGGGAAAGCTTACCGTCCGACACGTTGGTGTGGCAGTGCAGATTGGCCTTGTAAAATTGGCCGCCCTTGGGCAGTAAATATTTTTTCATACTAAAAAGCCTCCGTTTGGTATGATGACCCCATCATACCGCAATTGCTCGGTAAAGTCAAGGTCTTTATCGATTTTTGCGATATTTTGACATAGTCACGCCGTATTTTTCGCGAAAGCACTCGGCCGCCCAGCTCAGATTGCCAAAGCCGCTTTCAAACACGATGTCGGCAATGTCGTGATTGCTGTTTTTGAGCATATTGGCGATGAAATTCAACCGTAGTCCGTTGATGAATTGTGAAAGCGTGATGCCCATATATTTTTTGATGCTGCGGGAAAGATGCTCGCGGCTCTTATCGGTCAGCGAGAGCATAGATCGGA
>SVQT01000052.1 GCA_015065215.1 Oscillospiraceae bacterium
CTTCTTCAGCGGCGGGCTCTTCGGCAGCTTCCTCGGCAGCCTCTTCAGCGACGGGCTCTTCGGCAGCTTCCTTGGCGGCAGCCTCTTCAGCGGCAGCTTGTTCTGCGGCTTCGGCAGCAGCCTTAGCGGCGGCTTCGGCGGCATCACGCTCAGCTTTGGCGGCCTTAGCGGCGGCTACCTGCTTGTTCTGCGACTTGGTCAGAGCAACGCAAACGATCAGTGACACCACGCAAACGGCGCAAGCGGCGATCATGGCATACATTTGACCGGGGAGCATCGTCATCAAAAGAGCGAGTATGGCGGGGAAAGAGAAGGAATAGAATTTCATTTTGCGTTTAAACTGTACGGTGTGAACGATGGTGAAGATCACCAGTATGAGCGCGGTAAGAGCGATAACACCAAAAATGACCCAAACGAACAGTGCGATCTTGCTAAATTGCAGATTGTCCCCATTCGCTTCTACGATAAAGCTTTTGGCGTTGTAATGAAGCGCATTGAACTGATCGGCGGTAGCATTCTTGGCGATGACAGAGCCGTCAGCAATAACCCAGCCGCAATCCACGGTGATCTGCTCGCCGGTATAGGCGGCATTGCCATCTTTGCCATTCAAGGTGTTGGGATACCCCATATAAAGGGCGGCGGTATCGCTTAGGGCAGTAGAGATGGTGGGGGTGCCGGAAAGGTACAACGAACCGGTACCCAGGTTTTGAATGGCGGCGCTAACGTCCGAATGGATTTTGCCCGCGTTGACCTTGAGAGAACCGTTATCCATCACGATAGCGGCAGAATTTTTGGCGTTGATGGCACCGGCTTTGTCTTGAGAGCTGTCGGTTACCGTTAAAAGGCCGGCGTTTAACGTCATGGGAGCGATAACGGTCAGGCTCTTGCCGTTCAGATCAATGACATAGTCGCCGTCCAATTCCACGGCACCGGTCTCAGTGTCGGCCAACAGGGTTACTGTGCAATTCTGATAGAGCTTAGCGGTATTGATCGCTTCGGCAAAACTGCTTGTGGTGGTGATGATTTCGCCATCTGCTGTAATGGTTGCAACATCGGTGGTGGCGGCGGTGGAGAAAGCCATTACCGTAACCAGACCGACCATCAGGCAAAGTGTCAGCAGACAAGCCAAAAGTCTTTTTTTCATAGGTGAACCTCCCGTATCGTGAAATGCTTCACATATTTGCGGTTAAAATATGCCCCTCAACGGTACCGCAAAAGCCGTTGCGGCAATGAAAAACAGCCTTAGATAGAGAAAATCTATAGACTTGTAAATATTATAGCATAAAAATGAAAAAATGGGAAGATTATTTCGCCATTTTTTTGTACTTTTTTGGAATTTAAACAAGATACACAAAAATGCGTTCGCGTTTTTGCTCAATTACCCCAAAGACGGTATCAAAAACGGCAGTTTTTTTTGGCAAAACAGGATCACAAAAGGCTCAAATAAGGCCATGAACGGTATGCTTTTTAAAAAAACAAAAGCGCGCCGCAACCAAAGCGTTGCGGCGCGGCTCTCTTATTTGGTAAAACCTTGTACAAAGCCCGCGCTGTCGGCAGAACAAATGTCTCCGCCAATGACCCGCCCACGGTAGATCAGCAAATTGGCATAGACGGTGCCCGCATAGTTTTCATAATTGGTTACCGTATAGGTGTAACGCTCTACCGTTCGCCCCGCATATGCGGAAAGATCCAATCCCTGCCCCCGCTGTAATTCGTTATAGGCGGCGAAAACCTTATCAAATTCCCGTGGGATGGTCACGGTGGTGCTTTCGGTGGGAGAGGTGTCTACTTGCCAACCAAATTGTGCCAAAAACGCAATTCTATCCTCGTTGGAGCGAATCTTTTCGTAGGAGACCGTTTCGCTTTCCACCGCCTCGCTTTCAGTGGCGGCCGCGGGCTGTAATTCGGGGACAAAGGCTACCAAAGCAACAAGACCGATCAGAGCTACAAAAACGATGCCGAAAAAACGAAGGGTGCCGGCACGCATTGAATAGATAAACATGGGCTTTCCTCCTTATAGTGGTTTCGCTTAAAGCATACGCATCAGCCTTGCGATTTATGACAAAAGAAAAGGAAACGCCGCGCGGCGTTTCCTTTTCTTTTGTCATAGCTGTCGAGTGGGGGGATCAGTGTGCACCAGACTGCCCTTGGCGGAGGGGCCGTCCATTTGTACGGCGCGCCACTTTTCCTCGAACGTCTTGATCTTCTCGGTGGGCAGCGCGGGCGCTTTCTTGCCAAAGAAGCGGAGACGGAAGTTCTCCGTCTGCTTGACCTGTCCTTCAATGAGCGCCTTGCCAGCGTCGTCAAAGGCGTAGTTACGCATAGCGATGCCCTCGCCCTGGCAAATGCGCTGTAGCTGGGGGAAATAATTTTTTAGCAGGAACTGGGCGTAGGTTACCAGGCGGAAGCTGCCATAGCAACGGTAATGGCGGTCATACTCGTTGCCCGTGGCCTCTACTGCCACGCAGTTGAATTGCTTGACGGCATCTATGATGGCGTCGTTTTCGTTTTCCTTTACAAAACAGATGGTGAACATATGCGGGAAGGAGCCAACCCTCTCCATGACGTGCACATCGCTGGAGCCGACAAGAGGGATCTTGATGCCCTCCTCACGCAGCTCCATCAGCAAAGCGACGCAGCGGTTGATGCCCACCTGAGATTGGCCACCCACCAGCTCGAAAGCATCAAACATGCCGCTGGTCAGCAGGATGCGGGTGAATTCATTGTTGACATTATAGACCTTGGATGCGCCGGGGCGCCAGTAGGGATGGGCAAAGATGGCAATGCCGCCGGCCTCGTGGATGCGGTCGGTCACCCACATGCATCTGGCGTATCTGCCCGTATAGCGCTCGGGCAGATCGGCAGGCACGCGTGCCTCGTATTCCGCGATCTCGCGCTCGTATCGCTCAAAGTCGTGGATGTAAATATCGGCCACGCTGCTGTTGCCGCCCACGTGTACGATATGCACCACGCTGTCGGGGGCGTGGACCTCTTCGCCCTTCACGCGAGTGATGCCCAGCTTGACACCGGCGTATACCTCGTCGATCTCACCGCCGGGATAGTAGCGGTTGTGGTCGGTGAGGGAATAGAAATCATAGCCCTGCTCGCGGTAATGGCCCATTGCGGCGGCAGGATCCTGGGCGCCGTCCGAGCGGTAGCTGTGCGAGTGGAAATCACCGCGCACCGGGCGCAGACGGTACAGATCCTTATAAAGCGAGAAGACATTGAACTCAAAAAACTTCTTTTCTTTGTATTCAAAGCGGATCAGGTGCTCACCCTCGGCAGGGAAGGTATAGGTAAAGCGCAGAACGCCGTCGTGCGCCACTGCGGTCAGCTTGTGATGGCAGGTGCCGCCGTCGTGATAGTTGGTCTCGTCGTCGTCAAGAGAGGTGACGATGATATTGTACTCTCTGTTCTCAAAGAGCAGAAAGGCACGCTCGGTGGGAACGATCGTCATTTCGGTGGGCTTGTCGGCAGCGACGATCTGAGGATAGATTGCATAATTTCTCGGTGCGGGTAGCATAGTTGTTCTCCTTACATTATATAATAGAATGTGGGAGCTGTTCGGATGTCCGAGCGGCTCCCAACGATCAGCTTGTACGGAAATAAAAATCAATGCCGATTAGTACTGCCTGCCCCAGACGACCATTTTTTTGGCGGGCTTGCCGCAGCAAACACAGACATCGGAAAGCTTTTCCTCGTTAAAGGGGATGCAGCGGGATTTGACACCGCCGGTCTTTTCTTTCAGCGTCTCTTCGCAGGCAACATCGCCGCACCACATGGCTTTGATATAACCAGGCTTGTTTTGCGCCACGTCAAGGAATTCCTCGATATTGGTGGCGACATGGGTCTTTTCTTCCAGATTTTTGCGTGCGCGCTCTACCAGCTCGGCGTGAACCTGCTTTAGCATAGCGGCAACTTCCTGTTCAACGTTGTCCAGCGAAACAAACTTTTTCTCGCGGGTCACACGGCTGACCAGCACGCAAGAGTTGTTTTCCATATCCTTGGGGCCGATCTCCAAACGGACGGGAACACCCTTCATCTCGTATTGACTGAACTTCCAACCGGTGGACTGATCACTGTCATCCAGCTTTACGCGCAAGGTTTCGGCCAGACGGTTCTTGATCTCGGCCGCTTTATCCAGCACACCTTCTTTGTGTTGGGCGATGGGGATAATGACAACTTGAATGGGGGCCACAGCGGGGGGCAAAATCAAGCCATTGTCATCGCCGTGGGTCATAATGATGGCACCGATCGAACGGGTGGAAACGCCCCAGGAGGTCTGGAAGGGATGCTTTACCGTGTTGTCGCGCGCGGCGTAGGTGATGTCAAAGGCCTTGGCAAAGCCGTCACCAAAGAAGTGAGAGGTGCCGCCTTGCAGGGCAACACCGTTGTGCATCATCGGCTCGATGGTATAGGTGGCCTCGGCGCCGGCAAACTTTTCTTTGTCGGTTTTCTGGCCGGTGATGGCGGGAATGGCAAGTGCTTCCAGATAGAAATCCTCATAGACCTTCAACATTTGCAAGGTTTCCGCTTCCGCTTCTTCCTTGGTCTCGTGCATAGTGTGACCTTCCTGCCACAAAAATTCAGAGGTGCGCAGGAAAGGGCGGGTGGTTTTTTCCCAACGGACCACAGAGCACCATTGATTGTAGAGCTTCGGCAAGTCACGGTAGGAGTGAATGACATTGCGGAAATGCTCACAGAACAGCGTTTCTGAGGTGGGGCGCACCGCCAAGCGTTCGGTTAATTTGTTTTCGCCGCCAAAGGTGACCCACGCGCACTCAGGCGCGAAGCCTTCTACATGATCCTTCTCTTTGGTGAGCAAGCTTTCAGGGATAAACATGGGCATATAAACATTTTCGTGTCCGGTTTTTTTGAAACGGGCATCCAGATTCTTCTGGATGTTTTCCCAGATGGCATAACCGTAGGGGCGGAAGATCATACAGCCCTTGACACTGGAATAGTCCATCAGTTCTGCCTTTTTGACAACATCGGTATACCATTGCGCAAAATCCTCATCCATCGAGGTAATCTGCTCAACCAATTTTTTTTCTTTTGCCATTGCGGAGTTCCTTTCGGATAACATTAAAATAATTTAATTCCTATTATAAAACAAAAGAAAACACTTGTCAAGCGACTTGCGGGAATTTGCGCCAAATGTGGGGGTGTCAAAATGTATATTTATTAGTTTTGTCGATTTTTTGTCAAGGGCGAGCAAGCACAGATGTGGCCTGACAAAAGCGCATTTGTCGAGGAGGGGGAGAAAGGTTGGAAATATGACGAAAAAACATGTATTTTTTTTAAAAATATTCATAATTAAATATTGAAATTTAGGATTTCTTATGTTATACTATAAATCTAAAGTTTTTAACGCATGTACGCATGATGCGTGTGTGCGATGTTGAGGGGGAGTTTCCATGATGGAAGTAATGCATGTATACCGTGAATGGCTGGAAAGTCCGTTCATTGATGATGAGACCAGAGCGGAGCTGGTAGCGATCGAAGGGGATGAGGCGGAGATCCGCGCCCGTTTCCAACATCCCATGAGCTTTGGTACCGCGGGCCTGCGTGGCGTTTTGGGTGCCGGTACCGGTCGAATGAACCGATATGTAGTCCGAAAGGCCACCCTGGGCTATGCCCGCTATCTCAAGCTTTATAGCAACGATGCGGCAGAGCGCGGCGTGATCATTGCCCATGACAACCGCCGCAAGAGCCGTGAATTCTGTCTTGAGACCGCCGGGGTGTTGGCGGCTCAGGGGATCCGCACCTATATTTTTGACAGCTTGCGTACCACCCCCGAGCTTTCCTTTGCGATTCGTTATTGTCACGCCATCGGCGGAGTGGTGATTACAGCCTCCCACAATCCGCCCGAATACAACGGCTACAAGCTGTACGACGAGCACGGCTGTCAGCTGGTGCCTCGTTATACCGACGAGCTTTCCGCTATTATCAACCGGATCGAGGATCCCTTGTCGATCAAGTCGCTGACGCTTGAAGAGGCGGGCAATCTGATTACGATGCTCGGCCCCGAGATTGACGAGGCTTATTATCAGGCTGTGATGGGAATCCGTCTGCGCGCCGATGTTGAAAAAGACAATTTTACTGTTGTTTACTCTCCCCAGCATGGTACCGGCAACGTACCGGTACGTGAAGTGCTGAAGCGCTGCGGCTATTGCGTTATCCCGGTAGAGGAGCAGTGCTTTCCCAATGAGGATTTTGTCAATACCAAAAACCCCAATCCCGAAAGCAGTGAGGCCTATGATCTGTCGCTGGAGTATGCGGAGCGGGTGGGGGCGGATATTGCGATCACTACCGACCCCGATTGTGACCGACTGGGGGTTGTGGCCAAGCACAACGGCAAATATGAGCTGCTGACCGGTAACCAGTCCGGCGCCATCCTGCTCAATTATATCTTGGATTTTGCTTATAAAAATGGCACGCTGCCCGAGAATGCGGTGATGTGCAACACCGTTGTGACCTCCAGCTTAGGGGATCGTGTTTGTGAGAAGTATGGCGTCAAGGTTGAAAAGACGCTGACCGGCTTTAAGTTTATCGGTGATAAGATCCACACCTACAGCAAGACCGGCAAATATAACTATGTGTTCGGTTATGAGGAGAGCTACGGTTGCCTGATTGCCGATTTTGTCAGGGACAAAGATGGCGTGCAGGCATCCCTGATGCTTTGCGAGGCCGCTGCCTATTACAAGACGCTTGGCAAGACTCTGTGGGATGTGCTGACCGATCTCTACAAAGAATTCGGTTACTATCTGGATGCCCAGACCAGCGTTGTTCACAAGGGTGCCGACGGCGCCGCCAAAATTGCCGCTTTGGTGGATCGCGTTCGCTGTAATCCCCCTCATGAGGTGGAGGGCATCGCAGTGGTGGATATAGAGGATTATCTCTCTGACCGCATGGTTGAACAGGGCTTCCCCTCCTCCAATGTACTGCGCTTTGTTTTTGCCGACGGTAGCTGGGTGGCCATTCGCCCCAGCGGCACCGAACCCAAGTGCAAGTACTATTATTGCGTGACCGGCGCGAACAAAACCGCGGCAAAAGCCAAGTATACCGCGCTGCGAAAAGCGTTTGAGAGCTGATTTTTGAGCAAAATTAAGCAAAAGACAGTGTATTTTATCCCAAAAGGTCAAAAGATTGACTAAAATTGATAAAATTTCCACAAAACTATTGCCAAGTTGCAAAAAATGCGGTATAATACAGATTGGGTCAACCAAATAAAACCAAATCATAAAAAAACGGAGGATTTTAACATGTCTGTTAAAGTTGCTATCAATGGCTTTGGCCGTATCGGCCGTCTCGCTTTCCGTCAGATGTTCGGTGCTGAGGGTTACGAGGTTGTCGCTATCAACGACCTGACCAGCCCCAAAATGCTCGCTCACCTGCTCAAGTACGACACCGCTCAGGGTCGCTACGATCACGATGTTGTCGCTGATGACGAGGCAGGCACCATCACTGTTGACGGCAAGACTCTGAAGATCTATGCCGAGAAGGACGCTAACAACTGCCCTTGGGGTGAGTTGGGCGTTGACGTAGTTCTGGAGTGCACTGGCTTCTACTGCTCCAAGGATAAGAGCCAGGCTCACATCAATGCCGGTGCTAAGAAGGTCGTTATCTCTGCTCCCGCAGGCAAGGATCTTCCCACCATCGTTTACAACGTTAACCACAATACCCTGACCGCTGATGACACCATCATCTCTGCCGCTTCCTGCACCACCAACTGCCTCGCCCCCATGGCTAAGGCTCTGAACGATTACGCTCCTATCCAGAGCGGCATCATGACCACCGTGCATGCTTACACCGGCGACCAGATGATCCTGGACGGCCCCCACAGAAAGGGTGATCTCCGTCGTGCTCGTGCCGGCGCTCAGAACATCGTTCCCAACTCCACCGGTGCTGCTAAGGCTATCGGTCTGGTTATCCCTGAGCTCAACGGCAAGCTGATCGGCGCTGCTCAGCGCGTTCCTACCTGCACCGGCTCTACCACCATCCTGATTGCTGTTGTCAAGGGCAAGGACATCACTGTTGAGGGCATCAATGCCGCTATGAAGGCTGCCGCTACCGAATCCTTCGGCTACAACACCGAGGAGATCGTATCCTCCGACGTAATCGGTATGCGCTATGGTTCTTTGTTCGATGCTACCCAGACCATGGTTGCTAAGATCGATGACGACACCTACCAGGTACAGGTTGTTTCTTGGTACGATAACGAGAACTCCTACACCAGCCAGATGGTTCGTACCATCAAGTACTTCGCAGAAATCTAATTTTCCGCGCAGGTAGCAAAAGGGGCTCGCAGTGATGCGGGTCCCTTTTTGCTTAATTGTAGCTTCAGCGGAAATAAACCACCTGCTTAGGTGCGTCAAGGTCGTCTGCGAGGAGCAACGTAGTATTGCGCGTTTTTTCAAAGACACAAATGGCGTTGCCATGCGGCAACGCCATTTTTACTCATAATCATCAAAATAAGGCTTGTCAAAGAATTCTGCCATGCGAATACCGAATCCCATGCAGACCTGCTTGACTGTATTAAGCTGTATATGCTCGGTGGTTCCGCGCATGAAATCGTATAATGTGGACGGCGTTAGTCCCCCTTTCAGAGAAAGCTCGCTGATGTTTGTATTCTTTTCTTTTAATAATTCCTTGATTCTTGCTCGTGCAGCGTGATCGACGTTCATAAGCTTCTCTTTTAAAATACGGTGTGCCGTTGCGGTGTACCGTATTTATTGTATGCGGAGTTTGTCGAAAAGTCTTACGGCGCACCGTATTGACAAACAGGTTTCTTTGTAATAAAATTGCGGTATGCCGTAAAAAACAGGAGGGTTAGATATGGAAGCCGAAAAGAAACCGTGGAGAGTGACGATTGGTGTTACAATCGAAAAAGATATTTTGGATATGATCAAGCAAAAAGCGCAAGATAGCGACCGTTCGGTTTCACGCTATATTAATTGGGTTTTGCGTGAGCACCTAAAGGAAACGGATGGAAATTGAAACTGTGAAAACAACAAAAAAGGGATGCATTCGCATCCCTTTTTGTACAGTCAGGTTTTGGTAACGGTGAAACCGAATTACTTGAGTTCGACCGTAGCGCCTGCGTCCTCGAGAGTCTTCTTGATGCTCTCGGCCTCTTCCTTGGTAGCGCCTTCCTTAACAGCCTTAGGAGCGGCCTCAACCAGATCCTTAGCGTCCTTCAAGCCCAGACCGGTGATCTCACGGACAGCCTTGATAACGTCGAGCTTCTTGGCACCGAAGGAAGCCAGGATAACGTCGAACTCGGTCTTCTCCTCAGCGGCGGGAGCAGCAGCGCCTGCAACAGCAACAGCGGCAACGGGAGCAGCGGATACGCCAAACTCCTCCTCAACTGCCTTAACGAGCTCGTTCAGCTCAAGAAGGGTCAGACCCTTGATCTCTTCAACAATAGCGGTAATCTTTTCGCTTGCCATTTTCAATTTCCTCCTGATATAGAGTATTTTAAGTTTTTACATGATCGTCATGCGGCGTTTTCTGCCATAGACGGGGCAGAGCCGTTATGCCGCCTTATTCTGCGGCGGGAGCAGCCTCTTCGCTGTTCTTGTCGATGATGCCTTGAAGGGCATATGCAAGACCGTACAGAGGAGACTGGATACTGCCAAGGAACTTGGCAATAAGTGTTTCCTTCGAAGGAATATCGGCGAGTGCAATGACAGTTTTCTCGTCGATAACGGCACCGTCAAGGTAGCCGGCAAGGATTTTGAAGCTCTCAACCTTATCGGCATACTTCTTCAGAACCTTTGCGGGAGCAACGGCGTCATTTTCGCTGATGGCGATCGCGGTCATACCGTTCAGGTACTGCTTCATTTCGCCATAGCCAACCATATCGCAAGCACGACCGGTCAGGGTGTTCTTTACAACGGTGTAACGAACGCCTGCCTCACGGAGAGCCTTACGCATGGCGGTATCATCTTCAACGGTGATACCCTGGTAGTTTACGAGTACGCCGGAAACAGAGTTCTTGATCTGTTCTGCGAGCTCGGCAACTGCCTTCTGCTTTTGTTCAAGGATAACATTGCTGGGCATTTTTGTTTTCACCTCCCATGGAAAAATAGATATAAAAAAATCTTTCTCCCGCTAAGGACCACACCCCAGCACGAAGAAAGACACACTTCAAAATATAAGAAGATACTGTCGCTCCTCGGCAGGAGAGCTGCGCGAACGCCGCCTTTACGGGAACCTGCTGTCTTTGGATAACGCAAGCATTATACCACGTCCGGAGCTGTTTGTCAACCCCTTTTTTGAAAAAGTTGAAAAGATTTATAAGAAAATTGATCGGCCATAGCGTTGTGCCTGTAAAGGCGCAACGCTATGGCCGATCAATTTTCTTTGATGTGGTTGTTGTTGCGTAAAATCCGCTCGGCGGCGCAAACCAGACGTTGGCGGAGCCAGTCCGGCTTCAGGATTGTGATGTCGGTCTCGGCGGCAAGCAGCAACCCCAAAAACATATCTACGCTGTGAAACTCGCAGATGTAGTTCCCGCGGCTTTCCTCGCCGATGATGAATTGTCGCAGTTCTAATTGGGTGAGCTTGTCAGGGATGCGTACTACGGCAGAATAGGGGATCTGCATTTGCAGGATTTCCTGCTTGGCACCACGCACAGAGGTGTTGCCTGTCACGGCCGCCACATAGTCGTATTCGTTAGCGGAAACGGTGTAGGAGGGAAGTGAGAAGTCGGTGGTGTAGTAAAAGCCGCGGTGCTCGGCGCTGTAAGCGAGCGGCGCGCCGAAATCGTTGCGCAGACGATCCACATCTCGTTGTGCCTGCCGATGAGAGATGCCAAAACGCTCGGCCAATCGGCTGGCATTGGGGTAACGCATTTCTACAATATATTTATGCAACCACTGGATGCGGTTGGAGGCACTCATGTGTTTTCCTCCTTGTCATCCGCTTTGGCAGGTGATGTGTTCTTGACGGCATGCAACAGATCGCCGACGGCGCGGGCGGCCACATAGAAGGCAACGGTCAGGGCGATCAGATCACCCATTAGATATAGGGGATCGCTCCCTTTTCCCGCGGCGAAGCCGATTAGGTTGGAGATGCCGGTGGATGCGGTGACTGTAAAGCAGATGGCCGAAGCAACGCTTAGCACTCTCGGACGCGCCCGGCCGACGGCGGCGGCAATCTCGTAGAGCATAAAGAGCATGATGGAGAGCATCGAGAGGTGCAACGAGATCTTGTGGGGGGCGTTCATCGGGGTATAGCGGTCAAAATAGGTGATCGAAAGCAGGAGCACGGCGGCAAGGATCACCGCATAGCCAAGGAGGGGCGCTATTTGGGGCTTGCCCAAAAAATGCAAGAGGAAATATCCGGCCGCCAGCAAAAGCACAGCGGCAGAAAGGATCATCAAGGGGCCGGGGGCGGGCAATGTCGCCGTTTGCTTTATGGCCGAAAGCACACGGAGCGGGAGATAGATGGCGGTGGCGATCAGTGCTAAGGCTGCGGCGACAGCGGCGGCCAGGCCGGCGAGCGAGAGCGGGGCGCGTTGCGCGTCTAACTCTTCCTGCTTGATCAAAAGGAGTGGCGCGAAAGCGGCGATCAGTGCGAGAATTTCTACTATATATATAATGATGGGCAAAGCGCCGGTGGAAAAATAGCCGGTGATAGGATCGAAAGCGGTGCAAAGAGCGATGCTACGCAAAACTGTGATCAGCAGGGTAAGGATGCCAATGGCGCCAAGATAAACGCTGTAGCGAAAGGACAATGGTTGGTTGCGCATAAAGCCCCTCCTTTCCAAGAAATGATAATGATCATAGTATAGCGGATAAATGTGAACAAACTGTATCCAAAAAGCCGCCTTGCAAAAAAATCTTTTTGCGAGAGAAGATTTTCTTGACAAACGGCAACGAGATTGTTATAATGATGAGGCATTACTTTAAGCGGCAGCGCATTTGCTGTTGTCGGCGGCGTTGATGACGCTGTGCCGAGGAGGGGGAAACCCCCGAACTTTTTATACATAATTGATACACGCGGCGGGGTGCCAGAATGTTTTTTTGGGTTCTCTTGAAAAAAACGGCAAAAGAACCGATTTTTTCAAGAATGGGAGCCACAAAACTTGACAGATAGAACCAAAAATGAGCAGAAGTGTCAAGAATTTGTGCAAATTGCTTGTTTTTGGCGCCTTTTTGAAAAAAAGTTCTGCGAAACGCACAAACAAAAAATGCGCAAATCCGTTGCAATCTTTACAGAAATATGCTATAATATGCAAGTCTGATATGCGATGAAGCGAGAGATTGCCGCCGACGGGCGGGTAACTTTCGTGGAGTATGTCCGTTCATCGGGCGAAAGAGTTCGCTCTAAGCCAGGCCAAGTGTAAATCCGTCGCCTTTTTTCCGGAAACTACCCGTGCAGATGCTGATGTGTGGGCAAATCCGGTTTTTGTGAGGGAAGGGATGAAACACGCGGCAGGGTGCCAAAGCGGTCTCGCCCCAAATGAAAAATGCGGGCCGGCGCAAACCTTTCATTTAATATATAAGGCGTGCGACGGCGGCGCAAAAATTCAAAAAGGAGGCAAAAACAATGGCAGTCAAGGAAAAGATCAGAGTCAGACTGACGAGCTACGACCACACTCTCATCGACACCGCCGCTGAGAAGATCGTAGACGTTGCCAAGAGAAACGGCGCAACCGTTTCGGGTCCTGTACCGTTGCCCACCAAGAAGGAGATCATTACCATCCTTCGCGCTGTGCACAAGTACAAGGATAGCCGTGAGCAGTTTGAAATGCGCACGCACAAGCGACTCATTGACATTATCAAGCCCACCCAGAAAACTGTGGATGCGCTGATGAGTGTCGAACTCCCCGCCGGTGTTGAGATCGAGATCAAGCTCTGATCCGGGTCGGCAAAGCAAAGATAACAGCCGTTGCTGATTTTTCGGCAGTTCGGCAACTTTGTAAATCATGTTGGCATCAAATTCCGGGTGTCAACCAATAATTTACAGGAGGAAAAGAAAATGAAAAAGGGTATTATCGGTAAGAAAATCGGTATGACTCAGATTTTCGACGAAGTCGGAAATGTGATTCCGGTCACTGTTATCGAAGCGGGCCCCTGCGTGGTAGCGCAGAAGAAGACCGCTGAAACCGACGGCTACGATGCCGTTCAGCTTGGCTTTATGGATGCCAAGGAAAAGCAGCTGAGCAAGCCTATGAAGGGCCACTTTGAAAAGGCAGGCGTTGGTGCGAAGAAGCACCTGAAAGAGTTCCGCCTCGAGAATGCTGCTGCAATGAATGTTGGCGATGTGATCACCGCTGACGCCTTCGCCGCAGGCGAGAAGGTTGATGTTACCGGCATCACCAAGGGCCGCGGCTACACCGGCGCTATTAAGAGATGGAACTTGCACAAGCTCTGCGCAACCCACGGCGTCGGCCCCATTCACCGTCAGTCCGGTTCTATGGGTGTTATCGACCCTGCCCGCATCTTCAAGAACAAGAAGATGGCCGGTCAGTACGGTAACGAGCAGGTTACTGTGCTGAATCTGAAAGTTGTCAAAATCGACGCGGAGAGAAATCTGATTGCCATTAAGGGTGCCATCCCCGGCGCCAAGAACGGCATCGTGTTCATCCGTGACTCGGTCAAAGCGTAAGCGGAAGGAGGAATTATCATGCCAATCGTTAATGTAGTTGATATGGCCGGCAAGCAGG
>SVQT01000053.1 GCA_015065215.1 Oscillospiraceae bacterium
CGCCGAAACCGGCAAGGTTGCGGGTATCATCAAATATACCCACGGCGGTACCGGCCTTTGCAACACCGAGGTTAATACCGAGCCGGACGAAAAGACCGGCCTGCTCCCCGGCAACTGGTCGCCCCCCTCTTATTCGGAACATTCGCCTGACGATCCCGAGCTTGCTTACAAGGGCTTCCTGTACCGTGGCTTCCTTGACGAGGCTTACAAGCGCTTGCGCGAGCTGAAGGATATGGGTTATACCAAGATCAATCTCAAGGGCCTTTATTGGATGCAGGGTTGCAACGACACCTGGCGGTATTCGCTAACGCCCTCCGCGAAGAAGAACCCGAACTGGTACCCCAACGCGTTCGCTTGCCTCGTTTCGGATTGGCGCGCGGAGCTTTCCGACATTATGCGCAGTGTGCAGAGCAACTATGGCGGCGCGCAGGATATGCCCTTTTTTATCGGCACCATTTCTCCCACCTACCGTATGGGCGATGCCAGCTATAAGCAGGGCAGGACCTATTCCGACAATGGAGAATACCTTGCTGCCACCCACGCCAGAAACGATCCCTTTATCGCTATGCAGAAAAAGCTGGCAGAGGATAACACCAACTGCTATGTCGTCGATAACGGCGACTATGGTACCGTGCGCTACACCGAAAATCTCGATGGCACGGTGGATTATGAGGTGGTCGGCACCGACGTATCCCACTGGGGGCAGGCAGACTGCTATGAGGTCGGCAGAAACGTTGGCAACATGTTACTGGATATTTGCACCGATTATCAGCCTTAAATATAAAAAAGAACACGATCCCGCGGATCGTGTTCTTTTTTGCGTTATGTTCTCTCGTTTAGGGGAATGTACTCCTGCCGCTCGGTAATGCACTTGTATGCCGGGCGGATAATCTTTTTGGCAGTGGTGTATTCCTCGATACGGTGCGCGCACCAGCCCGAAACGCGGGCGATGGCAAAGAGCGGGGTATACATGCAGGTAGGGATGTTCAGCATGCGATAGATCAAGCCGGAATAAAGGTCTACATTGGCGCACATTTCCTTGTTGGTGCCCTTATAGCGGCGGAAGACCTCGGGGGTCAAGCGCTCGATGCTCTCCAGCAGGGCAAAGTCATCGCCGTAGCCCTTTTTCTCGGCAAGCTTTCTGGCGTGCTTTTTTAACATCACCGCGCGGGGATCCGATTTGGTGTAGATGGCGTGGCCCATACCGTAGATCAGACCGGTATGGTCGTTTGCTTCGCCACGCAGGATCATAGACAGGTAGTTCATCATTTCCTCGTCATCCTTAGGATCCCGCACGTTTTCTTTAATGCAGTCAAACATTTCCTGCACCTTCAGATTGGCGCCGCCGTGACGGGGGCCCTTCAGTGAGCCGATGGCCGCGCCGATGGCGGAATAGGTATCGGTGCCGGAGGAGGAAAGGACACGGCATGCAAAAGAGGAGTTGTTACCGCCGCCGTGCTCGGCGTGAATCACAAGGCAGAGGTCAAGCAGTCTGGCTTCCTCCTCAGTATATTGCTTGTCAGGGCGGAGCATGCGCAAAAAGTTTTCCGCGGTGGCAAGTCCGTCCTTGGGGTTGTGCAAATTCAGGCTGTGCCCGCCATACACATTGCGATAAACCGCATAAGTGTGGGCAGCGATTACAGGGAGCCGTGCCACCAGCTGCATGCTTTGGCGGATCATATTGGAAAGACTGGTTTCATCCGGATTGTCGTCGTAAGCGTAAAGCGACAGCACACCGGTGGCCATCTTGTTCATGATCGAGGGGGAGGGCGCCTTCATCAAAATGTCCTCGTCAAACCGGGCGGGGAGTCTGGCGTAGCGATCCAGCAGGGTAGTAAAGCGCTCTAATTGGGGCGCGGTGGGCAGATGGCCAAAGAAGAGCAGATAGCAGCATTCCGCAAAACCAAAGCGATTTTCTTTTACAAAATTTTCACACAGGTCGCTCATGCGATAGCCGCGGTAGTAAAGGCGACCGTCAACAGGGGTGCGCTCCCCCTCGTCAATAATATAGCCGTGGGCGTTACAAATACGGGTCACGCCTGCCATAACGCCGGTGCCGTCAGGTTCACGTAAGCCTCGTTTTACACGGTAGTTGTCAAAGGTGGCACTGGGAATCTGATATTCCTTGCGGGATGCGGCAACGAGCTCGTCAAGGATTTCGGCGTTTTCGGCATCGTAGGTATCCGCTGTATGATCAAGATAAGCCACGGAATACACCTCACTTTCATTCGTACCATTATATCACAAGGCGCTCCTTTTTGCAAGGCGGAATTAAAAAAATTTCATCATTTCTACATCCGAACCCAAAATGCCCCCTCAACGGAGGCCTTTTTCGGGGTATTTGCCTACATCCAATGATGTTTTTTGAAAATTTTTATGCAAATCAGCGTCACCAAACCGCACAAAACCGCCACCATAGGGTACCCAAAGCGCCAATCCAACTCAGGCATTGCGGTAAAGTTCATGCCGTACCAACCCACAATCAGCGAAAGGGGAAGAAAAATGGCGGAAAGAACGGTAAAGGTTTTCATGATGGCGTTAAGCCGCAGATCCAGCACCGACTGATAGGCCTCACGTAGCTGCCCCAGCTGCTCTCGCAAGGTGGAAACCGTGCGGAACAGCCGCTCGGCCCTGTCGGCAAACCGCCGCAGGTGCCGGGCTTCTCCTTTTTGCAGCAAACGGTTTTCATCCTCGGCAAGAGAAGAGGCGATCTCGGTTAACTGCTGATAGTAATTGTGCAGTAAGAGCAGGTATTGCTTGTGGTGGAGCAAGCGAATGATAAAATCATCGTCATTGCCGCGGTGGATCTCTCCCCGTAAGACCTCCTCCTCCAGACTAGAAAAGGCAAATTCCAAATCCTCCAACAGCTTGCCGTCCCCCTCGATCAAGGTATCCAAAAAAGCGGCGACCAGCTGACCTTTGCTTACGGTAGGCTGGCAGCGCTTGACGACGCCTTCCAATCCTTTACGTGTGCTACCGTCGCTATCCCGGATGTCTACCACCAAAAAGCAGCTTTTCAGCAAATACAGCGCGACGCAGTCCTCCCCCTCCTCACTGCCGCCGGTGCGTTTGACCGTAGCAAAGCTGCAATGCTCCTCAAGCTCCAGGCTGTTGCGGAAGTAGCGTACGCCTTCGCGGCATTGTTGCAAGGTGGCGGCGGGGAGAGACAGGTGGGGGGCGATCTCTTCCAATTCCGCAACCGACAGGGATCCTACCAAAAAACGAATCTCCTTGCCCAGTAGCGCCAAATTGGGCATAACCCCTGAAACGGTATGGATTTTATCAGAAAAGCAGTAAAAAATCATAGCCTCACCTCACCTTTAGTATGCATCGCCCGCAAAGCTTTGATCAAACTTTTTCAAAAGCGTTTAGACATGACAAAGCTTGAAAAGCGCCTCCCCTCTTGACATTCCGCCGCGGTTGGACTAAAATAGTAGCGTATCGCAGATTTTATAAAAGGAATGATGTTGTGGAACAAACAAGATCCAGATGGTTTTGGCGGGGGATGCGAGACGGCCTCCCCATTGCGGTAGGATATTTTGCCGTAGCGTTCGCGCTGGGCATCAATGCCAGCAAAGCGGGATTGAACGCTTTTCAAGCGGCGCTGATGTCTTTTCTCAATGTAACCTCCGCCGGCGAGGCGGCCGGCATTGCGCTACTGGGGGTTGGCACCACTTATGTGGAGCTTGCCTTTACCCAATTGATTATTAATATGCGTTATCTTTTGATGTCTTGCTCGCTCTCGCAAAAAATCGCGCCTGACACCTCGCTTTTGCACCGTTTCCTGATCGGCTATGGCGTTACTGACGAGATCTTTGGCATTTCAATGGCGGTGGAGGAAAAGCTCTTTCCCGCTTACAGCTATGGCGCCATTGCGGTGGCGGTTCCCGGTTGGACCTTGGGCACCTTACTGGGCGCTCTGCTCGGCAGCGCTTTGCCGCTCAGGGCGGTTAGCGCCTTGAGCGTGGCGCTTTATGCGATGTTTCTTGCCATTATTCTGCCCCCTGCCAGAAAAAGCCGTGTCATTGCGGGCTTGGTGGGGATTGCGATGCTGGCGAGCGCGGGACTTACCTTTTTGGTCAGTCATTTTTCGCTTACTTGGTTTTCCGAAGGATTTCGGATCATCTTTCTCACCGTGGCGATTGCCGCGGTGGCAGCGTTACTGTTCCCCATAAAAGAGAAAGCGGTCGGCGAGACGGGGGAGGTGAGCGCTGATGGTGAATAATGTTTATTTTGCCATTTTGCTCATGGCACTGGTAACCTATATCATTCGTGTGCTGCCCTTGGTTCTGATTCGTCGGGAGATCACCAACCGCTTTATACGCTCTTTTCTTTATTATGTTCCCTATGTAACCTTATCTGTTATGACCTTCCCGGCCATTTTGTCGGCCACGCAGGTGATCTGGTCGGCCGTTGCCGCTCTTGCGGTAGCGGTGACGCTTTCCTTGCTTCGGTGCAAATTGCCTGTTGTTGCGCTTGCCGCCTGTACCGCTGTTTTTCTGGTAGAATTGATCCCTTTTGCGTAAAAACTGCCCAAAACAGAACATTTTTTCATCTTTTTATTATTATAAATCAGAAAAAATTTCCTAAAATCAAAAAAACACTTGACAAACCCCGTTGTTGTGTGTATAATAAGTAAGTCACTGTAAAAAGCGTCCATTGGGTCACTGTCCGATACGCTTCCGAATCCAAATATCAAGGAGGTGCCACTTATGCTCAGAACTTACCAGCCCAAAAAGCGTCAGAGAAAGAAGGAGCACGGTTTCAGAAAAAGAATGAGAACTGCCGATGGCAGAAATGTTCTGAAGAGAAGACGTGCGAAAGGCAGAAAGAGACTGACCTACTAATTTAACAAGGGTCTCTCATTGCTCACATAGAAAGATGACCGGTGTTAAATTGTTACACCGGTCATTTTTCTCGAAAGAAAATAGCGGCGCGATGCTGTGTTGCTCCTCGCAGACGAACTCGACGAACACCAAGTTCGCCATCGTCCGTCTGCTCCGGTGCGCCTTGCCTCACTTGCTCTTTTCTTTCGAGCGTTGATGCGGCGTTGCTCCTCGCAGGCGAACTCGACGAACACCAAGTTCGCCAGCGTCTGTCGGCTCCGGTGCGCCTTGCCGCTTTCCTTTACCAGACGGTGTGAGCAAAAAAGCCAATTGTAAGAACGGTACGGAAAAGCCGTACCAACAAAAAAACAACACAAACGGAAGCAAAAAGGTACAGTATTCATGAAAGAGTATGCGATCAAAGAACATCATCTTTACAACAAGGCCTTCGCCAAAGGGCAGCGCGCTGTGGGAAAGCTGGTGGCGGTTTATGTTCTGCGTGATTACGCCGCGCGGCACTTGCGTGATGCCAACCCGCAAAAGGCATATCTCAACCGCGTGGGGCTTTCGGTAGGCAAAAAGATCGGTGGCGCCATTCAGCGCAATCGGGCGAAGCGGCTACTGCGAGAAGGCTATCGCGCCGTTAAGGCGGAAGGTGTCAAAACAGGTTTTTTGGTGGTTCTTGCCGCAAGAGAAGAGATCAGAGAAAAGAAAGCGCAGGATGTGGCGGCTGAAATGCTGCGGCTCTTTCGCCGCCTGGAAATGATCCCTAAGGAGAAGGTATGAAGCATCTTTGTATCTTATTGGTCAAATTTTACAGAAAATATATCTCCCCCCTCAAGGGTGGCCCCTGCTGTCGGTTTGTGCCAAGCTGTTCGGCCTATTCGATCGAGGCTTTTCGCAAGAGAGGCTTTTTCGTTGGGTTGATCTTAACCGTTTGGCGGATTCTGCGGTGCAATCCTATGTGTGTGGGCGGCTATGATCCGGTTCCTGAAAAGGGACTGCGCTACAAAGGCTCTCGGGAGATACCCATTGACTATGAAGCAGAAGATCAGTGTGACTGCCATGATCACAGTCATCACGATCCTTGCCGGAAAGACGACGGCAAAGGCGGTGAGCAGGAGGCTCACGGCAAAGATTTAGCGTCTTACCCCCAGGACAACGAAGAAAACGGATCTTCGTCAAGTCCCCATTGATGACCATTGAAAGGATAAAATCAATGAAAAACATGAAAATCATCAAAAGAGCGGTTGTTCTTTTGCTGGCTGTATTGCTTTTGGCGATCAGCTTAGTTTCCTGTGGTGGCGGTGTAACCGTTGATACCACGTTAACCGACGACGACACCAATGTGGTGGAGTATTTTTCCCGCATTTTGAATTTGCAAGCTGATGTGGCGCAAACCGCCAAGCAGGAATTCATTGCCGCTTTCCGCGGTTACAATGTTTTTGCGAAGGATTTTGTGGATGCTGACGTAGACCCTACCAAGGCGGTAGCTGTCAATATGACCGCGGCGAAAGCGGCGTTGCTGGCGGCAGCCCCCACCGAGGAGGAGAGGATCAACGCGCTTACTCCCGAACAGATGGTGGACATCATCTATTGGATCAATCTGCCTGAGGACCAGTGGAATTCCAAAAAAATTGCCGAGACTAACCGGAATGAGAACACCGTTTACTCCTTTGCGGATATGATGCGTAGCAGCGAGCAAAAAGAGGCATTCCTTGCCACCAAGGTGCTTGTGGCCGCCAACGACATCAATTTTGATCCCAACCAAAAGGTTCCCACCTTCCAAACTGCCGAGGGTGTCGCGCTTGCCGTGAACGTAACCGCCGCCAAAAAGGCGATGGAAAAGCTGCGTCCCGAAAAAACGGCGGATGCCAAGATCTTTGATGACTATCTGAGTAACCTGACCGCTGAGCAGGTTGGTGAGATCGTTGGTGCCGCGCGCAGAGCGGCAGACCTGACCTCGGACAAGTTCCCCCAGATTTTGCTGGTTGGCGTTGGTAAGTTCCTTGGTTGGATGACAAAGTATCTTTCCTTTAACAACTATGTCATCGGCCTTTTGTGGTTTGCCATTCTGGTCGAGCTGGCGTTGATCTATTTCGCCATCAGACAGCAGAAAAACTCGATCAAGCAGGCAAAGCTCTCTCCCAAGGAAAGAGCCATTCGTAAAAAATATGCCGGTCGCACCGACCAGCCCTCTATGCAGAAAATGCAGCAAGAGATTCAAAAGCTCTATCAAGAGGAAGGCTTTAATCCGATGAGCGGCTGTCTGCCGATGTTGATCCAGCTGCCGATCGTGATCTTCCTGTATCAGATCGTGATCGACCCCCTGCGTTATATGCTGGGCATGGGCCCCAATTTCTCGGGCGCCCTGACCACCTTTGCCCAGACCGCGCGCGCCGCGGGCGGCTTGGGGCTTGGTGCCGATGCCGCTAAGCGAGGCACCATCGAACTGCTTTCCAAAATCAATGAGAGCGGCAGTTGGGGCGCTATGAAGAGCTTTAGCTACTTCTCTAACGCCGTGGAAGTGCATGATGCCCTGGACATGAGCTTGCTGCCCAACTTTAAATTCCTTGGTATGCAGACCGGCTTTGTTCCTTCTGCCGATATTTGGCCCCTGATTTTGGTGCCGATTTTGACCTTTGCCGCTTATTTTGCCAGTATGAAGGTCAGCCGCAAGCTGAGCTATCAGCCGGCCGTTCAGGATCCTCAGATGGGTTGCTCCAACAAGATGATGGATATTACCATGCCCCTAATGAGTGTGTATGTGGCATTTATCACTCCTGCTGCCGTTGGTATCTACTGGATCTTCAAGTGCCTGATCGGTATGCTCAAGCAGTTTATTCTGCACAAGGCAATGCCGTTGCCTGCCTTTACCGAAGAGGATTATAAGCGTGCCGAAAAAGAAATGAAGGCGAAAAATAAGGGCAAAAAAGAGCCTGTACTGAATGCTACCGATGACGGACGCGTTTACCGATCGCTTCACCATATTGACGATGAGGACGATCTGCCCCCGAGGGGCTCGCAGGATGCCTCTGACTCCCAAGACGGTGACGAAGAGTAAGCAAAAACTGTATAATGACAAGAAAAAAGTGAGGATAAGACTGTGAAAAAGGAAATCATTGTGACCGCGAAGAGCCAGGAGGAGGCTACCGCCAAGGCTCTTGCGGAATTGGGAATAACCGATGCCGAGGCTTTGGAGTGCGCCCTCATCGAGGCGCCCAAGAAAGGTTTTTTGGGCATTGGTGCCGCCCCCGGCAAGTATGCTTTCAGTTATACGCTGAAGGGCGCTGAGGTGGCCTTTGACTTTATCAAAAATCTGATTGTCAGTATGGGTCTGGAGGCGCAGGTGACGCTTTCTGATGGAGAGGGTGATAACAAACTGATCCGTGTGGACGGCGAGAGTGCCGGTGTGCTGATCGGTCATCACGGCGATACACTGGATTCTCTCCAGTATCTTGCCAATCTTGCCGCCAACAAGAAGGTGGCTGGTGAAAAGCGTGAGTTTTGCCGCATCACGGTGGATGTAGAGAACTATCGCCTCAAGCGCGAGGATACCCTTCGCGCGCTGGCACGCCGTATGGCAGATAAGGTGCTGCGCTACAAAAAGAGCGTGATGCTGGAGCCGATGAATCCCTACGAGCGCCGCATCATTCACTCCGAGGTGCAAAAGATTGGGGGCGTTTCTACCAATTCGATCGGTAGCGAGAACAACCGCAAGGTGGTTCTGTATCTGGACGAGGATGTGAATGCAGCTCCTGCCGCCGAGAACCGCCGCGAGGAATTCGGCGAATTCTGATAAGACCCTCACCTGTGGGTGCAAGGGAGAGCACCCGGTTTTGCCGTGTTGCTCTCCCTTTTTAAAACTTTGAAAAGGAGGCTTTTTATGCACCGTTTCATTGCTTTTCTGCTTTTCTTACTTCTGCTGCTCCCACTTGCCGCAACAGCTGTTTCGGCAGCGCCGGCAGCCACCTTGACCTTGGTGATCGGAGAGGGGAACGAGACGGTTTCGGCCGATCAGCCGCTGCCCACCCCCGCGGCACCGAGCGGAAAATATTTTGTTGGCTGGGCGGGAGAGCATATCTTTTTACCCGGCGGCGCTCTTTGCGAAACGCAGAGTGACCTGACTCTGACCGCTTTGTTTGTTGGCATGGAGACCTGCGGCGAGGTGCGTCTTGGTGCCCAAAAGGGTATTCGCTTTCTCACCCACATCCACCGGGGAGAGCTGGAGACCTTGCAAACCTATACCACCCCTGCTTACGGCACCTTCATTGCGCCGAAAGCCTATGTGGATGCCGCAAATGGCAAGCTGACACCCGATGCACTGGCAAGTGCCGGAAAAACCAAATATCTGGATACACAAGCGACCGCTTTTTATAGAGAAACCGATACCGTTTACACACTTTCCGGTTCTGTGGTATCCTTGCTTGGTGAAAACTTCAAGCGGGATTATGTGGGTGCCGGCTACTTGAAGTTGACCTATACCAACGGCACCACCGCTCTGGTTGTTGCCTCCCCCTGTGCGGCTGTCAATCCTTATGAAACCGCCCTTGCCGCCCATAACGACCGTACCGAAACCGCGGACGGCACGCATATCTATGCGGTGGGGGATCGCTATTCTCCTTATACTGCCGAGGAGCTGAGCTATTTTTCCAATATCCTTTCCGGGTGTGTAGATCTTTCCTACTGGATGTCCGGTAAGCCGATCACCTTGACCGCGGCAAGCAATTACCATCAATTGCCCTATACCGCCTTTTATGACCAGACAAGCGAAAGCGTCATTCTGACAGTGGCTGGTGGGAGCGAGTTTAGTTTTGACAAGCATTTTTGTCAGCTGGAGTTGGATGGCTATGTCACCTCCGCAAATTGGAATAGGATCAATTTGACTGTTGGTGACGATGGGAAAAGCCTTGCGGTCAAATATCGAGAATACACCGATCTGGAGTGACACATATGTTGCGTTTTTTTGATACCGTTGCCGCCGTTTCTACGCCGCGAGGGAAAGGCGGCATCGCGGTTATCCGCATTTCCGGCCCAGATACGGGGGCGATCTTAAAAAAGGTTTTTCGCAGCGCGAAGGACCCTGTCAAGCATCCTCGGCGAGCCTGCTTTGGGCAGATTGTTGAGGGGGAGACTGTTCTTGATGAGGGGCTGGCCCTTTTCTTTCCGGCGCCCAATTCCTTTACCGGTGAGGATGTAGCTGAGCTTTCCTGCCACGGCGGTGCCCTGCTGACCGAAACTGTGCTTGCGGCTGTTCTTGCCGCCGGTGCCTTTGCCGCGCCCGCGGGGGAATTTACCAAGCGGGCTTTGCTGAACGGTAAGATTACGCTTTCCGCCGCCGAAGCGTTGGGCTCTTTGCTGGAGGCCAATACGACAGGGCAGATGACCCTTGCCCGCGGCGGCCTATCAGGCAAGCTTTCCCGGGCGGTTGGCGAGCGTTTTGATCGTTTGACCTTTCTTTTGGCCGATGCCTACGCAAAAATCGACTTCCCGGATGAGGATTTGAATACCCTTAGTCGCGAGGAATTTACCGCCGCTTTGATCGAGGAAAAGGCCAAGATCGACACTCTGCTTGACACTTACCGTACCGGCCATGCCGTTGCCGAGGGACTCTCTACTGTCATTTGCGGGCCTGTCAATGCGGGCAAGTCCACGCTTTATAACGCGCTGGTGGGGCGTGATGCCGCCATTGTGACCGATGTGGCGGGCACCACCAGAGACATCCTTTGTGAAACAGTGGCCCTTGGCGCCGTGACCCTGCGGCTTTACGATACCGCGGGCTTACGTGAGACCGATGACACCGTAGAGGGGATCGGGGTAGAGCGGGCGAAAAAGGCAATGGATCAAGCTGAACTGATTTTAGCGGTTATAGATGCCACTGCCCCCTTTGGTCGGGCTGAGGAGGCGTTTTTAGATAGCCTTGCCGATCTGCCTGCTACTGTGATTTTGCTACTCAACAAATGCGAAAAGGATCTGCCAATACATGAGAGGTGTTTTGAAAAATGCAAGCATGTTTTGCGTATTTCTGCCAAAGGTGGAGATCTTTCCGCCCTGCGCGCGCTGGTGGAGACGCTCTATCTCAACGATGGCATTTCGCTTGGCGAGGATGCGGTGGTGGCCAATGCCAGACAGTACGCCGCCTTGAAACGTTGCGCGGACGGTCTTGCCGTGGCGATCTCTTCCTTGCAAGCGGGCATTCCGTTGGACGCAGCCTGCGTTGACGCCGAGCTTGCTGTGCAAGCACTTGGCGAGGTGGACGGCCGCGCGGTGGATGAGACAATTATCGCTTCCATCTTCTCCCACTTCTGTGTGGGGAAATAAAATACAAGTGCGAACACACCGGGGAGCCGGGTGTTCGCACTTTTTTGCTTGCAAAGAAAGGTGTTGGGGGTTTTGGACAAAAGGCTTTGTTTCAAAAGGCGCTTTTCACAAAGCCGCCAGTAAAGCGGCGTATTTGGGCAGTAGCCAGTCGTAGGCTTCCTCGGAGAAGTGATGGTTCTCGGGCAGACCCAACACAAGGCCCTCGTCAATCCAGGGGAGCTGATTGGGGTTAAAGAAGGAAATGCCCGCGTTGTAATAATTGTTAAAGCAGGGAATGGCATAGATGCGGCAAATATCCTCCATGGCCCTGACATACGCGATGTCCGATATGCCCAGCTCGTTTTTAGAAGGCCAGCGATTATAATTGGTCATAAACAGGATTTTGGCCTTGGGGTACTTGGCGGTCAGGCCCAAAATAAGCTGACGCAGGGCGCCTTTGAAGGTGGTAGGATCGGTATCACCGTCCTCCCCGATCGGTACCGAGAGGCGCTTGTCGTTGGCGCCGCCCAGCACCACGACATAGTCGGCGTCTTCCTTCATGGTGGCGTAGCGCTCGCACATAGGCGGTGTTTTCGGTTCCTTTTCTTGTTTTGCCAGTGTGTTGCCGTTTTTGCCATAGTTGTAAACCTGCATGCCGTAAACGGTGGCCATTTTGTTGATCCATGTAGCGCCGTTGCCCAGCTTGTTGCCTTCAAAGAGAGAGTCACCAAGGGCCACTAAGGTTTTGCCTTTCAAATGTTCATACATGATCAAAATCCTCACATCCTTCTGATTTTTTCACCCATCGGGGTAGCGTTTTGATAAGCATGGATCACTTGATCCACATCTTTTGCCGACTCGGTACTAAAGAGAAAATGTCCGTTACTCAGCCCCGCGGCGGAAAGCTCCTTGGGGCGGTCACTCATCACGGTAGGCCGACTGTTATAGAGGATGTTCCTGTGGCTCAGCGGTTGTCTCAAAACAGGGAATTTCTCCCCCCGTCTGTCGGTTAATTGGTTCATTCCTTTGGCGCAGAGCTCACAGCTGCCCACCTCACGTCCCACACACTTCTCCAATAGCATCAAGGGGATGCGGCCATAGACAATGGCACTGCGGGGGCCGCCGATGTCACGGATTTGGGGCAGGGTCAACTCGGGGGAGAGGAGCAGATCAACAAATCCCTCCCGCAGCAACGCGGCAGCGGCGTAGCTGTTGCAGATGTTCAGGCGGAAATCGCCGTGAGGAACAAGTCCCGCCTCCAATGCCGGCGCAAGGTGGCCCACATTGCCCACAAGCGCGTGTTTTGCGCCCCGTTCATGGGCTTTTTTGAGCTCATCACACACGTTTCTCCATTCGCTGTCTAAAATCACGGGCGGGAGAACCACACCGTCGGCCAGCTGTGCCGCGGCCTCGTCATACAAAAACAGTGGCAGATAGCGGTGGGCGAAGGTTTCTTTTGCAAGTGGCGTGATCTGGCGGGTGCTGGTAAAGACCGCCGTTGGGGCGGCATAGCGCCCTGTGAGCATAGGCGAGGGGGGCATACTGACATGGCTTTGCCGCTCTGTGTTTTCCATCGCTTCCAGCGCCGCGCGGCGCAAGGCGTTGAGCTTGGAGACCGGGAGCATCAGTCCCTCATCTACCGCAATCTCGGTTTTGGCCACTGCGTAGGGGGTGTTTCCAAAGCGGCAAAGATTTTTGGAAACGGCGGTCGCGTCCATTGGCGCGCTTTGGGCGGGAAAGGGAATATCCCCCAAAACGGTAACTGTTTTTTCACCTTTTTGCAAAGAAAGTGAGACCGGCTCACCCGCTTTCATCAAAAATCGCAAGGCGATGGGTACGGGGGGGAGTTGAATCTCTTTGTTGCCCGTGGTGCTTTGCTGCTTATCCGCCTCGGTGCGGATGCAGATCGG
>SVQT01000054.1 GCA_015065215.1 Oscillospiraceae bacterium
CAAAGAACAACCACCGAAATCCCTTTTTACCTTGCTTCTAAAATTGGCACCAAAGTGTTTAATCTCACCCTGCTTTCTTTTTTTAGAGATGAAAACAATAAAATATGCGCAAAGTGCAGATGCGATTGTGGAAAAGAAACGACGAAAAAATATGAAACGGTTCTGAAGGGTGATGCGCGTTCTTGTGGGTGCAAAAGAGGTAGAAAAGCAAAAGAAGAACCCAGCGTCTATGAACTGCTTTCTGATATCATTGATGAGTATTGGGATTTTGAAAAGAACACCGTTTCCCCAAAGGACATTCCACTTGATTCAGAGGAGGAGTATTGGTGGAAGGGCTATGCACACAGTTATAAAATGCCCATACAATATTTGCTCCGGTCTGTGTCGGGCACTTCTTTCCCGGAGCAAGCAATTCGTTTCTTTTTGTTAAAGAATGATATTGAAGTTATCAACCGTTATTTGATTACTTTTGAAGGCAAAAAATATGAGTTGGATTTGTTTTTGCCGAAACTCAATATAGGAATTGAGTATGACGGTGTATTTTGGCACGCTTCAAAAAAGAAAAAAGATGCATTGAAAAATAAGGCGGTCGAGAGCGCGGGAATTACTTTTGTGCGCGTGCGAGAAAAAGGGTTGCCTAAAACCAAAATCAAAAACGGATTGGAAATAATGATGCAAGAGTCCGTTTCTAACAGTTCGCTTGCCAATGTCATCAATGAGTTGTTTGCATATATAGAATCAGTTGCTGAGATAAAGTTAGAAAAAATCTCTCCCCGAGATATTAGCAAGAATAAAGTGTTAATTCAAAGCCAGTATTCACTTTCGTATGTAAAAAACAGTGTTGCAAACAGTTGGCTTAGTGAGTTTTGGTCGGAAGACAACAAGGAAGAGCCATATTTTATTCCTTTGAAAGCGACTGCAAGTTATTCTTTTAAATGTTCGCGCGGAATGACTTTTCATTGCCCCCCGCATCGCCTAGTTGATCAAGCTAACGCGATGGGGGAAGATCCTCTTTCAAAATGCGTGTTTGATTATGCGCATTTGTGTCAACAAGAACTCCGAGTTCAAAGCGGATTAACTGTGATGTTGTCCGATGTTAAATTTTCTCCCCAAAATCTTTTGGAAATCAAATTTTCTATTGAAAACAGAAATGATACAGCATTTGATCCTTTAAGATTAGGACAATATTCTATACTGCAAAATAAAGAAGTAACTTCGTTTGAAGGGAGACAAGGATATATAGACGGGTTTGCCCTATCTTCTCTTGAAAGGTCAAAAAACGAGACATGCTCCCCGTTTTACAACTTTTGCTTTGGAAAGCATAATTTTGAATTGATACCGTTTTCGAAAAAAACGTATAATTTAAGATTGAATTTAGAAAAAACGCAAGAAGCGGCAGACAATATTGAAGTTTTGGCAGTTCTCAATTTGGTGGATCAAATGAATTTTGTATACAAAATTTGTGTGTATGTGAAACGAGTTGATGGCATCATAGACTGGGATAGTAAAATTTTTAATTGGAGAGTGTATCACCACATTATTCATAATCCTAATTTCAAGTTGGATTATATACTGAGCGAAGAAGAAACTATGGGGCTTTTTGCTGAATTTCAATGCTAGAATACCGTAAGAAAGGCACACTAAAATAAAGGGTAAAATGTTATGAAATCCAAAGCAAGTGAGCATACGATATAGGTGAAATATGAAGGAAAACAACGATATTGCGAAATTTAGAAATCGATATTTAAAAAATTTTGACGTTATGTTTCAGCAATATAGCGACAGTGAAAGAAATTTAATAGATATACTGCTTAAGTCCCAAGAAAGCGACCCTCCAGATGGCTATTTTTATGATATACCCAATTCAACATTATATATTTTTGAACAATTTGAGTTTGATTGCTCTTCTAATAATAGTTCAGGATCAATGCTAAGAAAAAATACTAATTATGTAAGTAAGAAAATTTCAAAAGAAATTTCCCGTTGTGCTTTAGATACATATAATAGCACAAACATCATCAGGCAGGGGGTTAGTCATAAACAGGGCGAAACAATTACATATAATATTGGTCAAGATGGCGAAAAATATAGAGATAACTATATAAGAAATTTTGAAACGATCTTTAAAAACCATTTGAAAAAATTAGAAATATATAAACAAAAATGCAAAGAAATTATAAAAGACAATCCTCGAAAGGTAATAATCACTTTTCTTGTTGAAGATGTCACAATGTTTGGCACTTACTATAAAAATGGTGATATAAAGGGCGATCCTGTTGATTTGTTAGAAACCCAGCAATTCTACCATATATTTAAAGATTCAAACATAGATTATGTTATTTTTGGCGCATCAAATATAGAAACTCTTAGTATTTTTGGTAAAGACAGATTGAAATCTGTCGATCCTGAAAAAATGATTGATTTAATGACGAAAGAATTTTATATTATTCCTGTAGGTTTTTTAATCACATCCGCACAAAAAAGTAGAGAGGGTTTATCTTGATTACTTTTGTCTTTATGTGTTGGCGGCGCCTTGGAATAATTGATTATGTTGCATCTATTTCGGCCACACGCAAAATGAGAACGGCAGAGGATCAAGATACAAAAAGCCAGTCACAATTTTGCGGAAAATGAGCTGAAACCCTTGAAAACACTGGGTTTTCGCGCATTTTCACGTTGCATCTAAATCGGTCACACGCCCCCAAAAAAGCAGAACAGCCACCCAAACGGGTGGCTGTTCTGCTTTTTTGGGTTGCTGTCCTTTGGGCAGGGTAAGATTTGAACCTCCGTCGCCTTCGGCGGCGGAGGGAGTGGATGGCGCAGAAAATATTTTCGAGAAAGGAAAGAAAAATAAACAGGATGCTTTATACAATCATATGCTTTCCAAGTTGTGAGAGGGACATCCCAAAATATTTCGCAAACGCTCTTTGCAAGCTTGACACGCTGATAAAAGTGGCGGCACACGGTATTTTGGAGCGTAGCGAAAATATCGGCAAGGTCGTTTTGCGCGTGCGCGAAGGGGAATAACCCCGTAACGGGTGCGATTTTCGCAATTTTATAAAAAAACGCGGGCGGTGTGCCCCGCACGGCCGAAATATACCGTGAATACCCGGCAGCCCATCACACTTTCGCTATCAAAAACGAGAGGGAAAGCGGTTTGTCGGTTGCGCCGAAAGCCTTTTTTATATATTTTTCGTCTCGTCTTGGGGCTTTTGGGCATCCTTGCGCGCTCTGTATTCCGAGGGGGTCAATCCCACATGGTTTTTGAAGCTGCGCACAAACTGTGATGGGGTCAAAAAGCCGCATTCAAAGCCCACGTCGATGATAGACAGCTCTTTTTCGCACAGCATTCGTTTGGCGCACTCCATGCGCAGCGCTGTGAGATATTTCTTAAAGGAAACGCCGGTGCTGTCGTGAAACAGATGCGAGAAATAGGTTTTGGTAATGCCGAATTTTGCGGCGAAGGTATCCAGCGTGATATGCTCGGCAGGATTTGTCAGCATATAGCAGATGCTTTCCCGCACGATGGGAGAAATATCCTTTGACACGACAGAGAGCGGTTGCCCTGTTTCCAGGATGCGGATCAAAACGCAGTTCAGCAAATGCTTCAAATATTGCTCTCGATAAGAGGTTTTGCCGCAAAATATCACAGAAAGCTCCTCGATCTGATCCCGGAGCAGCGCGGGCAGATCATACAGCACGATCGGTTTTTCGGTCAGGGCGTCTAACAGCTTTTTATCCACAATTTGCTCACTGAACGAAATGATGATCGAATGGGAATTGTCAGTCTCCCGTGTAACGATCTCGTGGAAGTCCTTCGGCGTCAGGAAAAAAAGGCAGCTTTTGCTTAAATCATGCTTTACGCCGTTGAGCGTGCAGTAGCCGACACAGTTTTTATAGTAAATGATTTCAAAATAGTTGTGCCAATGCTTCTTGTACCAGGTGTGATTCTGCTTTTTTTGAATATGGATGTCTTCACCCTTTAGCATTTCCCGTTCGAATTTATAGATCGTGCCGCTCATGGCTTGCCCCCGTCATTTTTTTATATTCTAACACAAAAGCGCAAGAAACGCAATCTTTTTCGCAATGAAAAGCAAGAAATGTAAAGGCGATAAGTGTTACAATGTAGATAAAAGAAAACAAGGAGGCTCCTTTGATGAAACAGGATTTTTTGTACGGTACTGTCATCAAGCTAACGCGTGAGGATACGCCCGAAACGATTGAACGGAATTTTGCGCAAATGAAAGACGCGGGGCTTGATACCGTTGTGGTCTGGCCCTCTGCCTTTTGGTGGGAGGAAAAAAAGCCCGGCTATCCCTTTAACACAGGTAAGGTCGTGCTTGAGATCGCGCAGCGCGTGGGTCTTGGTATCATCATGGAGCTGGCCGGTCAGCTCCCCATGATGGAGTATATCCCTGATTTTCAGATGAAGGACGAATATTATGCCGTGGATGAAAAGGGGGATAAAAAGCTGAAGGCAGCCAGCTTTGGATACTTGAATTACTTTCATCCCGAGGTCAACGCGCTGATCTGCGAGCACTATAAAAAGACCGCGCTGGCCTACCGTGACTGCGCCGCGCTGATCGGATACGACGTGTTCAACGAGACGATGTTTTTTTCTTATGATGCGTATACTATGGCACAGTTTTGCGGCTGGTTGCAAAAAAAGTACCAGACAATTGAGCGGTTAAACGCGGTGTGGGAGCGGACCTATACCGATTTTTCACAGGTTTCCTACGCCCCTTGGATGTGGATGAGCATTATGCCTGCCGCCGATCTTGGCGCTTTTCGCAAGGAGGCTACAGCGATCTATCTGAAAAATTGGTGTGATGCCATTCGCGAGGTTGACGGCAAGCACCCGCTGATTGCCGATAACATCGGCTCTATGATCACCAACGGTACCGGAGTTTACGAGCGTCCGCAGGATGATTATGTGCTAAAAGAAACGGTGGACGAGATCGGCATGTCCTTTTATCCAAAGCTTGTGACCGGCTGCACGCCGCCGCATACCAGATGGAACACCTTTGACGCGTTTTACGCCGCCTCAAAGCGAGAGGGCTTTTACATTTCCGAAATGCAAACGCATATACAAGCGCTTTTTAATCCCACCACCTGTGTGCGCCGATATGAGCTGAAGCAGTGGTGTAACGAGGCGTTGGCTGCCGGCGCAAAGGGGTTGATCTATTGGATGTGGCGCCCCTTTACCAAGGGCTTGCAGACTGCGGGCAGAGGCTTGGTTGATTATCAAAATAAAAGTACGCCCCGCCTGGCATTTGCCAAGGATTTTGCTGAGCTGGTCACGCAAACAGGTGCTTTAAAGCCGATCAAATCCAAGGTTGGCATCCTGTTTGACGGCAGGTGCCATGATTTTCAGATTTGTTATACAAAATGCTACAAGGTAGATCAGAATATTTATCTAAATTCACTTTGCGGCGCGTATGAGGCTATGTGGCACGCGGGCGTGCGGTGTGATATTGTTAAGCTGGAGGAAATTCAGGATTATCAGCTGCTGATTCTTTCCAATCATATCGTCATCGGTGAAAAGACCGCCAAGGTGTTGATCGACTATGTAAAGCGGGGCGGTGTGATCCTTTGCGATGGCAAGATCGGTATTGTGGATGAGCTTTCGATGCTAAGCGCCCAACTGCCCGGCGGCGCGTTTCACGCGGCTATGGGCTGCGCGTTTATAGACAGCGATTATGAGGGGCTGGATTTTGTCTGTAAGGGCAATGCCTATAACGGCTTTTACGGCAGAGATCTGGTGGAGCTGACCGACGGGGAGGACATCGGCAGCTTTGCCGACGGTATGCCCGCCGTGGTGGAAAAGCGCCTTGGTAAAGGGCGGGTCATTACGGTCAATACGTATTTGTGGTACAGTCAAAATCAAAAAAGCGGCAACGCCGAAGCCTTTGCCGCTATGCTGGCCGAAGCCTTTGCTTTGCGCGATATTACCGTGAGTGATCCGCTTTGCGTTCGTGTTTCTGAGAATGAGGATGCGTACTTTGCTTTTGTATTTAATTACACCGATGTGTCTGTGCGCGGCGAGATCAAGGGGTATGGCTTTGACAGCGAGGTCACCGTTGCGCCCCATGACGTTACAGTGCTGAAAAGGGAGAAAAACTGATGAAAAAACCATTACGCCAAACAGAAAACCGTGTTTACCGCACCTATCGGGGCGGCCGATTGCTTGAGCGGTTTGTGGGAAAGAAGGCCCCCGCCGATTCTGCCCAGCCGGAGGATTGGATCTCCTCCTTCGTGCAGGCCAAAAATAAGAATTTTATTCCCGGTGAGGGGATCTCAAAAGTGATTGTTGACGGCAGGGAGCTACCCATCACAAAGGTCGTCGCGGCAGATGATTTCGGCCCCGGCAGAAGCGAGAGCGGTGTGCTGATTAAATATCTGGACGCGGCCGAGCGTCTGGGTGTTCAGGTGCATCCAACGCCCGCGTTTTCCAAGAAACATTTTGGGACGGCCTACGGTAAAACCGAGTGCTGGCATATTCTGGAGACCGAGGGGGATGCCGCGGTTTATATTGGCTTCAAGGAGGGGATTACCCGCGAAAAATGGCGGGATCTGTTTGACAGACAGGATGTAACCGGAATGCTGAACGCCTTACATCGCTTTGCGGTAAAGCCCGGCGACACCGTGCTTGTGAGAGCGGGGACGCCTCACGCCATTGACGCCGGTTGCTTTTTGCTGGAAATTCAGGAGCCCAGCGACTATACGATGAATGCCGAAAAGGTGACGCCGGCGGGCGTGGAGCGCACGCCGCAGCAGATCCATTACGGCGTGGGCGAGGAAGCGATGCTGGATTGCTATGTATATGAGGGACTTTCCGAGGGGGTGGCAAGAGCAAAATTCTTTTTGCGGCCGCGCGTTGAAAAAACCGAAAACGGAGAATTGCATACCCTTGTTTCCTATGAGGATACCTCCTGCTTTGGCCTGAAAAAAGCGGTTGGCGAGGTAAGGATCACCCCCGATTGCTTTGTTACCCTGATCATGACCAAGGATGGCACTATTACGGTAGGGGATACGGTGTTGACATCAAAAAAAGGCGAAAAATGGTTTGTTCCACACGGTTGCGGAAGCATCACCGTGGAGAGCGGAGAAGCGATCGTATGCTATCCGCCCAAAATCTGAAAGGAGCATGTTATGTTGAACTCAAGACAGGATCTGATGAAGCTGGCAAAGCGCTCATATATCTCGCTACTGGAGCGTGCCGCGCGGCGCTATGAAAACAACGAGATCTACCTGACAGTTGATCATATCGGCTATGAATGTACCCGCATCGAGGAGCTCTTCCGCCCTCTGTGGGGGATCGCACCCTTTCTCTCGGATCCGGATTTCAGGATCAAAGCCTTTGGCACCGAAATGCACGTTTGCGACTATATCACCCGCATTATTCTGGAGGGAACGTCGGAAAATTCGCCCCGCCGCTTTGACCGGGATGTGACACCTGACGCATGGGTCAATTTTGCTAATCAGTGCATTACCGAGATCGCGGCATATCTTGTGGCGGTGCATTTTGAAAGAGAGGCTCTTTGGGAGCCGCTGCCCACAGCACAAAAGGAGCAGATCGCCGGTTGGATCCATCGCTGCGCCATGGCTGCCTTGAAGGAGTCCTGGCCGAATAATCACTATTGGTATCCTGTGATGAGCATTGAGATCCTGCGGAAGCTCGGCTATTGGGACCCCGAGGCAGAGCCCTACCTGCAGGAAGCGTATGCGGCATTGGAGGGGCTGTACGTTGGGCACGGCTGGTACTGTGACGGCAAGGAATTTGGCCGCTTTGACTATTACGAGGCATGGGCACATCAGCTATATACCTTGCTTTGGATTCTGATCGGCAATAAAAATGCCCCCGATTATGCCGCGCGTTGCGAGCGGTACAAGCGCCGTACCGAGGAGTATCTGCGCTTTTATGCTCATTATTTTGACGAGGACGGCGGACTTCCTGCCTACGGCAGATCGCTCAGCTATCGCTTTGCCGCTATCGGCGTGTTCGGACTTGCCGCCCTGGTCGGCTGTGACGTGGATCTCGGGCTTGCCAAGAGCATCATCCTGCGTAACATCAATTATTTCTATGAAAAAAGCCTGCCGAGCGAGGACGGCTGCTTCAACTGCGGCTATCTTTATCCTTCGGCTCGCTTTGCCGAAAATTATGCCTCCGAGGGCGCGACCTGCTGTCTGACCGAGGGCTTTATGTGCTTGCTTGCCGGAGAGGAGCATCCTCTCTGGATCGCCGAGGCAAAGCCGTTGCACATTGAAAAAGGGGATTATCTCATTGAGTGCCCTGTAGAGAAATTGGATTTTCTCTTGCAGGGTGAAAGAGATTTCGGCGGCGTGACGCTCTTTAACAACGCGATCCACTATTTTCAGACAAAGAACTACGCCTTTAACGATATGTGCGGCTATTACAGTAAATTCTGCTATAATTCCAGAGCCGGCTTCGCGCTTTCCACCAGAGATAAGCCCTCCTTTGACAATATGATCACTCTTTCCACGCCGGATAAGAGCATGTCCTCCTTGCGCGGTAGGATTCATACAGTCAGCTCCTCCAAAGAAATGCTGGTATCCTATCACATCCCCTTTGCCAACGACCCCGAAAGCCGCATTACCACTTGGGTATTGCCGCTTTCTTTGGGGTATCATGTGCGCATTCACAAGGTAGAGCTTGCGCGCCCCTACGAAATCCAGGAGGGAGGCTTCTGTATTGGTGTGATTGATGACAGCTGGCGTTATGAGGATGGAACGCTATGTTATGGAAATACCGTCAGCGCGATCAAGGTCGTGAGCAACGTAGAAACCAAGTTTGAATTGCAAAAGATCCATCCCGGTATGCACAATCTGCGCCCGCACGCCTATTATCCCACATGGAAGGTGAGGGAACAGCCTGCCGGCACCTACGTTTTTGCGACCACCGTCTTTTTCTCAGACGGTCAGCAAACCAAAGAGGAGCCGGAGGTGCTATTGGAGGAGAATACTGTCACCGTGCGTTTTGGCGATGTTAAAAGGTCGGTCACAGTCTGAAAGGAGTGGCTATGGCAAAGATCGGATTGGTTCAGGTCGATAATAGAATGGACGGCGACATCGGGGTGCGTCAAGATGCCTTGATCGAGCTTGCTACCAAATGTCTGGAGGAGGGAGCGGATCTCGTTTTCTTCCCGGAGGCGTTCCAATATGTAAAGCACAGAGAGGTCGTTCAAAGCAAAGAGCGATTACGTGAGATCGAGACCGCATGGCAGGAGCGCTGTGCCGCCCTGGCAAGGAAATATCACGCCTACGTCGTGCCGTGGGACTACCACGTGGATGAGGGCGGTACTGTTTACAATTCCTCTTATATTCTGGATCGGGAGGGGAATTTCGCGGGGCGCTACTGCAAATGCAATCTGACATTCGGCGAAATGAAAAAAGGTCTTACACACGGTATGGCCTACCCCGTGTTTGATCTGGATATCGGTCGGGTTGGGATTATCATCTGCTTCGATAACTATTTCTCGGAGGCGGTAGCGTCTCTTGGCAATAAGGGCGCGCAGCTGGTGCTTTATCCGCTTTACGGCGATACGCTGAAGCCCCAATGGGAAATGAAGCTGCGCACGCGTGCGATCGATCACTCCCTTTATATGGCGTCCTGCCAGCTGGATCCTAAGTGGGATATTGCCTATACCGGCATGGTGGATCCGGAGGGAAATGTGATCGCCAAGCTGGATGCGATCAACACCCATGCGGTTGTGGACGTGGACCTTGGTAAGGCGGTATGGGCAAATACCTCCGCCAATCCGCCCCACGGCGAGGATCTGCGGGAATATTTGCATAAATGCCGCAACTATCGTTCTTACGGCGAGCTCGCGACCGAAGGAACGGCGCCGAAGGGATGGCAGGAGATCTTTTATACCGAAAGTCCGTATCGGGAGGAGAAATAATGAAGCCGTTTATTTCAGTCTTGCGACAGCCCGACGTTGCCTTTGGTGCCACCGAGGCCACCGCGTATCGCTTTGAGGAGACAGCTACCGCCGCCTGCGACGTGCAATACGATTATCTTGTAGGAGATCACTCTGCCAAGGTGATCGTTTATCCCGGTGCCTCACCGGTGAAATATTTGAAGCTGCGCTTTCGCGGCGATATGCGAGAGGTGGAGAGTGTTTACGGCGATCAATGGGAGAGAAGCGGGGCAGATGCTTATCTGGAGTGGCGCTCGCTTATGCCCCATCGAGCGCTTGCCTGGTTTTGTTATGTAAAAGGAGCGGGGCGTATTGCCTGCTACGGTGTCAAGACCGGTGCTAATTGCTTTGCCTTTTGGCAGGTGGATACCGGTGGCGTGACCTTGTTTTTAAATCTGTGCAGCGGCAATGCGGGAACCGACCTAAAGGAACCGCTTCTTGCCTGCGAGGTGGTGGAGCTTTGCGGTGAGGAGGGGGAGAGCGCCTACGCTGTGGCAAAGCGCTTTTCGGCGAAAATGTGTGACAGTCCCGTACTGCCAAGGGAACCGATATTTGGCGTTAATAATTGGTATTGGGCATACGGTGATATTTCAAGAGACAGTGTGCGCACCGAGACCGATTATCTGATGCAGATGTGTGAGGGCACCAAGCATCGCCCCTACATGATCATCGACGACGGCTGGCAGCGTTATCGCACCTACGGAGCAGGGGCTTATATTGGTGGACCTTGGCTCCCGAACGCGCGTTTTAACAATATGGCACAAACCGCCGAGGAGATCCGCATGAAAGGCGCCAAGGCGGGCATTTGGTTCAGACCCTTACTCACCATGGGAGAGCTATCCGAAGAGATCGTGTTGACAGAGAGTAAAACAGGTGGATACATCCTAGATCCCACCCATCCCTTTACGCTGGAGCAGGTGGAAAAGGATGCGCAACGGATACGCTCCTGGGGTTTCGATCTGATCAAGCACGACTTTACCACAGACGATACCACGGGAAAAGTGCCCTTAACGGCGGAAAATCATACGCATCTGATCTGCAAGAGCGATCGCCATTTTTTTGATAACAGTATCACCACCGCCATCGCCATCAAGCGATTGTATGCCGCCATTCAGCGCGGAGCGGGAAATGCCGACGTGATCGGCTGTAACGTGATAGGGCACCTATGCGCCGGCATTCATTCGGTCTGCCGCGTGGGAAACGATACCAGCGGACGGAGCTTTGAATGGACAAGGCGTTACGGCGTCAACAGCGTGATGCGATTGCCACTCAACGATGCCTTTTACCGCGCAGACCCCGATTGCGCGGCGTTTACGGAGCAGGTGGATGCGGGGCTCAATCTGGACTATCTGGAAATGTGCGCTCTGACCGGCATGACGACTCTTGCCTCTGTTACCCCCGGTATCCTGACCAAAGGGGAAATGCAACGCATCAATCAAATATACCGCTTGGCGGATTGTGACGAGCTGCGTTATGGGATTGCGCATTACGACCGCAATGCGAACCCGGATGTTTTTTGCGCGGAGGATGGCGGTACAAGACGCGTTTTTGATTGGTCACGCGCCTATGACGGCGCACGCACGGTATTGAATTGGTACCAATAAAAAAGGGTCCAGGCTCCGCGCTTTTCTGTAGCATGGGCGATCACGGTACCGGTTGTTTGCGCAAATAACCGATAAAATCCTGATTGGCTATTGAAAAATCCTCCTTTTGGGTGTATAATGCAGATGCAGTTTTTTGGCAGGAGGGGGACATATGAGAACAAGCAATCCGGTTATGAGAAGTGAGAAAATTTTGTTTGGTTGCCATCGCGGTGACCGTTTGCACTATCCCGAAAACACCATGCTCGCTTTCCGTGCGGCGGCAGAGCTTGGCTGTGACGCCATCGAGACCGACGTGCGTACCACAAAAGACGGTCATCTGGTCCTGATCCACGACCGTGACGTGGCACGTACCACCAACGGGAGCGGCAATGTGGATGAGATGACTTTAGAGGAGATCCGCGCCCTGGATGCGGGCGGTTGGAAGGATCCTGCTTTCGCCGGCGAGAAAATTCCCACCGTGATCGAGTTTTTGGAGTTTGTCAGCAAGACGGATATGCTGATCAACTGGGAGCTAAAGGAATATCCGGACGAGCTGGGCGAAGCACAAGCCTATGGCTGCGTGGATAAATTGGTTGCGTTGATCGATCGTTACGGCCTTGCCGAGCGGAGTATGATGAACTCCTTTTCCCAGAAGGTGCTGGAGTATGTGGACGAAAAGTGGCCGGGTAAATTTATGATTCACGGCTATATCGGCTATAGCAAAAAGGACGTTTCCAAAAGACCGTTGGAAAGCTTTTTGGACTGGACGGCCATCTGGTACAAGGATGCCGAGCATACGGCTGGCTTTTTGAAGGATTACGAATATGCCAAGGCGTGTGACATTCTCACCTGCATTCTGGTAAAGGATACCGAGGAGGAATATCAAAAGGCAATTAATATGGGTTGCCGGATGTTTACCAGTGACGACCCCGCCACCGGTATTCAGGTGTTGAAGGCTTTGGGCAAAAGATAAGAAAAACGACCTGCCGCGCGGCAGGTCGTTTTTTTGATCAAAGGTTGTAGTACTTATCAAACTCGGCAGGGTGGGGGATCTTGGAGAGGTCACTGCACTCTTGGCGCTTTTGCTTGATCAAGTTTTTCAGCAATGCCTCGGGGAAGACACCGCCGGCGGTCAGGTAATCGTGATCGGCCTCCAGGGCGTCGAGAGCGGCCTCCAGCGAGGTGGGCAGACCCTTGAGCTTGGCCTTTTCCTCCTCGGGCAGGGTGTAGAGGTTCATGTCGTAGGGACCCCAGCCCTCGGCATGCGGGTCGATCTTGTTCTTGATACCGTCAAGACCGGCCATCAGAATGGCGGCATAGCAGAAGTAGGGGTTACAGGTGGCGTCGGGGTTGCGGAGCTCAAAGCGGCGCTTGTCGGGGGACTTGGCGTAGGCGGGGATGCGGATGACCGCCGAGCGGTTCGAGGTGGCGTAGCCAACCGTAACAGGTGCCCAAAGCCGGG
>SVQT01000055.1 GCA_015065215.1 Oscillospiraceae bacterium
CTCCCTTGAGATTGATCACAAAGCTCCAGCTATTCCCCATGTATTGATACACATCGCCGCTATCCGCATCCAGATACATATCCCCTGCGTTGGCCGCCTCGATGGGGGCGCCCTTGCCGGTCAGCCACTTGTTCGGCTCGGTATTGCCAACGCGTGCGATACCTAACACGATCTTAGCCACCGCGGGCTGGATTTCCTCAGCCGTAGCGGTCATAACACCGTCGGCTATCACCGCGCCTTCGGTTGCCACGCGATATTCGTTGGTGCCGTTACCGCCTGCGGCAGCAACAGTCACCGAGGCACTATCGGTCAATTTCAGCGCCGTGCAGGAGGCAGGCAGATCTGCCTTACCCACAAGGCCGCCCAGCCAATAGCTACCGAAGCCCGCGTTGGCCTGCTCCGCCGTTTTTGCATACAAATTATAGCAATTCCGAATCGTCAGCGTGGGCGTGGCGTTGCCATCCAGATCATGGCACGCGGGCGCATGACCCAAAATGCCGCCCCACTGGGTCTCCTGCGTCAAGGGCTCGGTGCCCGCATACAGGAAATAGCCGCTGTTGACACAGTTCATCACCGTCAGCATGCCCTTGAAATTATCGATCCCGTTTAAGGACGTGCTCTCGGCGTTCGGAATATTGGCCGCCAGAATGCCGCCGAAGCTGGACATGATGCGAGAGCTGTTATCCAGCAGTGTGATACCGCCGGTAAACACGCAATGGTCGATCACGCTGTTATAGCCCGCCGTGCCCACGATGCCGCCCGCCACCGAATGGTAGCCGTCCACAGCCAGCTCCATGGCGGAGGTGCAATACTCCACGGTGGTGGCCAGCGCCATGCCGCAGATGCCGCCCACGACACCCGACTGATATACGCTGTCATAGGCAAGCTCGTCGCGGATACCGAAGCCGGATCCGCTCTGGGGACAGAATTGCAGATTGAATTTTACGCTGTTTGTCAGATGGCAGTTGGAGATCACGTTGAAATCAGTGGGAGCTCTGCCGTTGGAGGGTGCCGCCGCACGCCCCACGATGCCGCCGGTCACACCCTGGCTCCAAAGCGTGACGTTATCCAGCGTCAAATTCTTAATGGTGGCGCCGTAAATACAGCCGAACAAGCCGTCCATCCAGGAATTGTTGGTTTTGTGACCGCGGTCGTAGGGCACGATCCTGCCGTTGAAGATCTTGTGCCCGCCGCCGTCGTAGTGACCGCCGAAGGCCGCCATATACAACTTTTGCATGCCCGTTGTGCTGTCCTTCATTTCGGTGGTATAGTAGTAGCCGATAGAACGAATGGCACAGCCGCCAAGGTCAATGTCACAAACCTGCTTGAAATATTTGCCGTCAAAGGCACCGGCATTGGGATCGTAAAAGCCGTAGCTCTTCCGATCGCCCAGCGTCTTGCTCATCCAGATCAGATTGCCGCCGTTTTCAATGATGTAGGGATCCTGCTCGGTGCCGCTGCCCACAGGGGTGATGGCATAGCCGTTCCAGGCGGTATTCTGCTCGCCTGCCTCCGCCTCCAGGTCAAAGCTGTACTGGTTTACGGTCTGGTAATACTGCTGGCGAATGGTGGAATAATGCTCCACCGACACGGTGTGGCCGTCCTCGTCAAAATAAAAGATGGTCACAAGGCCCACGGGAGGGGTGCTGTCATTCCCGTCCTTCAGATAATAATTATCAATGGCCTGGGGGTCGATCAGAAACTGGGTCACGGTGTTGCCGTACTTGCCCGTGGCCTGGGTCATCATCACATTATTCGCCTCCTGATGGCCGGAAAGCACCAATACGATATTCTCGTGATGATAGATCAGCTTATCCCACAGCTGATCTCCCAGGTTTTCGGTATTTGGGTCTACAGACGAGCTGCTGCTGGTATCCTCGCGGTCACAGGTGGTGCCGTCCAGATGGATGTAGCAGTGCGTATTGACGATCACCTTATGATCGGGGTGGGAGGCAATGATCTGATCTGCCCACGCCACCACATCGTTTTTCGGGGCCCAGTCCAGATTTACGATCAGCCACTGATCCCCGTTTTCGGTGGTCAGGGCATGCCAGCTGTTGGTGGCGGAATCGGCAGACATCAGCCCGCCGTTCACCCCGTCAAACCGGCTCATATAAAAGGCATCGTTCAAAAAATACGTATCGTACAGCGAGGGGTCCGCACCGGTTATGACCGCGTCGTGATTGCCGCGGATCACCGAATAGAGGATGCCCGCGTCGCTCAGCTGCTTGATGGCGGGATAGGCCACGCCCCATTGATCGGCCTTTCCGTTATCGGTAATATCGCCAAGGCCCATCACGTACTGCACCTTTTTTGCGGCCGCGTTTGCCGCGATCCAGGCGTACATCTGCTTGGCGTATTCGGTGCCGTAGGCCACGTCGTCACGCATAATGTACTGGGTATCGCCTATGGCGATCATCGAATAGGCGTAATCGGTGGGATGGGTCACCTCATCCTCGTTCAGCCACATTTTGCTGTAGGTCAGGTCCATTCCATGGCGGCTCTGATCCTTGACGGTGGCCGTTTTCTGCGCCCCGAACTCCCAATAAGCAAGCAACCCCGCATCGGCGGTATCGGGCTTGCTCTGATAGTCTGCGGTGACCTCGCTAGCGGTGCGGACATCGTCAAACATGGCGATGCTGCCGATCTTGCCGAGGAAGGGGTACGGCTGGCCCGGGCGATGGTCGTTGCCTACCACCCAGGGGAGCAGGGTCAGGCGGGAGTCCGGCTCGCCCAGCATAAAGTCCACCTTGGTCTTGCTGTCGCTGAGCGTACCGTTCACGTAATAATGTATGCTTTGCTCCAGGGGGGAGATCACCACGGCCACATGCGTCCATGCGTCAAAGGGCAGCTCCGCGCTCTTGAAATCGTGGGCAACAAGCTTGGTGGAATTGTCGTATACGTCGTTCCACTCGAAGCGAAGATACATGGACTTCTTCTCGGCGGTGGTACGCAGATCCATGTGCATATACGGCATGGATCCAAAGCCGCCGTAGTTGCTGATCAGGCTACCCACACGGTATCCTGTAATATTGCCGGTAGCATCGGTGACCACGTGCGGGGTAATATTGCCCGAAACGTAGACCCACGCCTCAAACGTATAGGGCACGTCGGCGGGGCGCTCCGCGGCAAAATACATCTCGTCCTCTGCCAGATCCACACCCACAGTGGGCGGGGTGGCCGTTGCCGCAAAGCTCGGCAAAAACGCGAACAGCGGCAAAAGCATGCACAGGGACAGTAAAAGAGCAAGCGTCTTTTTCATATATGGCATCTCCTTTTTTTAAGCCGCCCGTCGAGGCGGCGATTTGATTATAGTCTATCACTTCCCGGTTGACTTTGCAAAACAAATGTTGTATAATTGTGGCAAGAATTTGTCATTGGGAGGCATGAAATGAAAAATACTGTATACCATCAGATCGAAAACACCTCCACTTATGAATTTTGCACCGACGTGGCGACACAGACCGATCAGCGGACTGAAACACCGCATTTTCACAAAAATTTTGAAATTTTGGCGGTCATACAGGGCGAATGTCGCTGTGAGATCGAGGGCAAAGAATACCTGATGCGCGGCGGAGACATGGCGTTTATATTGCCCTTTCAAATACACGGTTTTTGCGCTTTGCAGGGTGCCGAGGTGCGCCGTGTGACCCTGCACGACCATCTGATCTGGTCATTGGCCTCCGCGCTCAACGAAAAAAAACCTTGCGATCCGACCTTTCGCCCCTCAACCATCGTCAAACAGTTCTTTTTAGACCAGTTACACGCGCTGTTTGGTGACAAGGCCAACTGTGTGCGTCGTATTCCGGAACAGCAAAGGATGATGGTCAAGGGCTGTCTTTACATTATTGGAAGTGAATTTTTAAATCAAGCTCAGCTGGAGCCCTCTCGCAGTGCCGATGCCTTAATGACCGATATAGTGCAGTATATTGCCAACCATTACAAAAACGACATCAGCCTGCGAGACATCGCCATCGAAAAGGGCTACAGCTACCATTATCTTTCCAGAACCTTTAACAGGATCTTTAATATCAGCTTCAAATCCATGCTGAATCAGTATCGCATGGAGCATGCGCACTTTTTACTGCAAGACACGCAGCTCCCCATCGCGCAAATCGCCTTTGAGAGCGGGTTTCAAAGCATTCGCTCACTCGACCATGTCTGCCGCGAGATCTACGGCCGCTCCCCTAAGGAGATGCGCCAGAATCACTACGTATAAAAACGCGACAGCGCAAATCCGCGCGCTGATTGACAAACGGGAAAAATCAAATTCGATAGCGTTTCTACCGAAAAGCCGCTTTGCCATCAAAAAAGTGATGGCAAAGCGGCTTGTTCTATTCTTTTTCGTGTGTTTTTTGTTCGGCGCTTATGTAAAGCCCCTATTTATGCCTTTTTCTTTTTGGTCATAACAACGACCAACGCTACGTTGGCGGCCGCCAGCACCACCGAGAGCACGATCGCGGTCACGGCCAGACCGTTGCCGCCTGCCTGCGCGGCGACATTGCCGCTTGCGGCGGAGCCGGTGCCGCTGCTGTTGGACTGATCCGCGCTGTCGGCAGACGCGCCGGTGTCGCCCTTATCTCCCTTGGGGCCCTGGGGACCGGTGGCGCCGGTTTCGCCCTGCTCACCCTGGGGACCCTGAGGACCGGTCGCACCGGTGTCGCCCTTGGGGCCGGTGGCCTTCACACCGGTGGAGATCCACTGCTCGCTGCTGTCAAAGCGGTATTCCCACATATTGGTGGTCGGATTGACGCGCAACTGGGGCGTTTTGCCGTCGGTGCCGTTCGTACCGTTGGTACCGTTGGTGCCGTCCACACCTTCGGCCCTTATGTCAAGAGAAACCCATTCCTCGCTATCGTCGTAGCGGACCTCCCACATTTTGCTTTCGGGGTGGATGCGCAGCTGGGGCGTTTTACCGTCTGTGCCCTCCGCCTTCACGTTGGTGGGCTCGCCATTGATGTACCAGTAACCGTCCACGATGCTAACCACGGAGCCGATGGTGCCTGTGGCTCCGTCAACACCAGGCGCACCTTGGGGGCCTTGAGGACCGGTGGGACCCTGCTCACCCTTCACGTTGGAGATCAGCACCCACTCGTTGGTATACTGCCATACGTCGCTTGTATTGGCATCAAAATACATATCCCCCGCATTGGCTTTTTTCGTGGGAACACCCGCCCCAGCCGTCCAGATATTGGCCACGCCCTCGGTGCCTGCCTGAATGCGCGCGATCTCAACGTTGATTGCGTGAACGTCAAGCTTGAAGGGATCCTTGGTATTGGCCGCAACTTCTTTCACGGTGCTATTGCCATTGGCATCCTTTACCGAGGTGATACCCCACAGTCCGTCGGCGGTTTGATAAATGGGGTTCGTTGACCACCGCAACGCGGTGCCCTCAAAACCATAGTTAGCAGTGTTACCCACATCTACCGTTACAGAGCCGCTGTTTTTGACCCAGAACGTGTTGGTTCCGGTAGTGGCGGTGGGGAAGGAGCGCCCCACAATGCCGCCGATATTGCTATTCCCTTTGGTCTCTCCTGTGCCAAGGGTCTTGGCATAAAGATTATAGCAATTCTCGATCAGATACGGATAAGGCATCTCTTCGGTCGGCTCAATATTGAACATGGCCCCCGCGTGACCGATGATGCCGCCCCAATGCACGTTTCTGTTCAACGCAGTCGCTCCTGCATAGGTATAAGAGCCACTGTTATAGCAGTTGGTGATATGCAGAATGCCGGGAATAGGCTTCTCACAACCCCGATAGCTACTATTTTGGGGATCGTCCTCATCAAGCACGGAGATCGTGCTGGGACTGAGCAACGCCACGATACCGCCCATAGAAATGGTTGCCGTATGCGAGGAGTCCTTCAACTCGATGCCACCCGTAAATGCGCAGTGATCAATGACGGTATTGTAGCCTGCCGCCGAAACGATACCGCCCACCATGCCGAAATGTCCCGTTACGCTGATGGTATTCGCCGCCGTACAGCCGCGAATGGTGGCAGCGTAGGCCATGCCGCACACGCCGCCTACCAAACCTGCACGGTCATAACTGTCATAGTCGTATGCCGGATACGAGGGATGCCACGTGAGGATCTCTACACCCTCTCCCACATGACAACCAATGATCTGATTGAATTCAGAATCGGCAGTACCGTCCCAGGGTGCGGCGGCTTTGCCCACGATGGCGCCCGTGATGCCGCGGCCCATGATCTGCATATCCTCCAGTGTCACGTTTTTGATGGTGGCGCCGTAGATACAGCCGAACAAGCCAAAGCTCTTTCTCTTGTTAAAATAAGCATCTATCGTATTTGGCGCAACGACACCGTGCTTGATGGTATAGCCATTGCCATCGTAATGACCGCAAAAGGCACGCATGTTATTTTCATTCATAAAATAGCCGCCGATAGAGTTGATCGTATAGCCTTTCAGGTCAATATCCTGCGTTTGAAGAAAATACATTCCCTTAAAGGTGCCATTATTAACACGACCATGAGGTAACACCGCCGCTGCCATCCACATAAGGTGCCCGCCATTGGAAATGAGGTAGGGGTCCTGCTCGGTACCTGTGCCCGAGGGCTCAATGGCAGAAAGGCCGTCCCAGGTGTAATCTGGCTTTTCACAGGCGGCGTTCAGGTCTATCATAAACTGATTGCTGCCAAGGAGGTATCTTTGGTAGGTGGTGGAATAATTCTCCACGTAGCATTTCGTGCCGTCCGCGTTAAAGCGCAGCAGGGTAACAAGGCCAAGACCTTTTTCGCCACTCGTTACAAGCTTTCCGTCCAACGTCTGCGCGTCAATCAGCATCTGGGTCACGGTGTTGCCGTACTTCCCCTTGATCTGGGTGGTGACCAGCGTATCGCTGCCCACGTGACCCGACAGAATCATTTTGATGTTTTTGTGCTGAGAAGCAAATTTGTTCCAGATGGCAGCTCCGTTATTGGGGCTAGGCGCAAGGCCTCCATGCGTAAGCGGTTCACCGTCGGCGTTCAGATAGCCGTGCGTGGTTACGATAACGTTGTGATTGGGGTATTGCTCGCAAATGCTTCCCGCCCAATTCAGCACCGCATCCGTCGGGCCGTAATCCAAGGCAAGTATCAGCCATTTGGTAGCGCCTACCGTCAGCAGATAAAAAGTGTTTTTCACAGAGCCGGGTGCGTACAAGCCGCCTTTACCGTTGGTAAATTGATCGATATAATCATTTGATGAGTTGGGATCGTTCGTGACAAAATATTGGTTAAATAATTCCGGGTCCCCACCCATATGACCGTCATGATTGCCTTGGATCAAGGTATAGGGCATGACACCGTTCAATTGATCAATGGCGTTTTTTACATACGCCCACTCCACATTCTGATTCTTATCAGTGATGTCACCCATACTCATCATCATTTGAATGTTCAAAGGCGTATTCGGGCCGTTATCTGCCAACCACTTGTGCATCTTGTAAGTAACGCTTTCTGCCGGTGAAACATTGTTTTGTGCCTCAACTAAGGTTGTCCTTTGAATATCACTGATAGCGGCCAAAGAATAGGCGGGTGTAAAGCTGCTGCCCCATGCCGCCTGGCGCGCCTCGGTCATTTCCGCCTCGGTCAGCCAGGTTTTGGAATAATACATGGTATAGCCGTTGCCCGTGGCGTCTGATACATCCTTTTTGGCACTGTCGGCATCCACGTCGTAATAGCAGATCAGCTCGCTATCCTTTACGTTCACGCCCATTCCGCTCACGTAAGCCTGATAATCGGCTCTGATCTCAGAGGCCGTGCGCGCGGTAGAATAGAGCGCGACGTCCTGCAAAGCACCCTTAAAGAAATTTCTATCATCTATGGTGCGGCGGTCACCCCCAAGGGAGATATAATGGCTGATCGTATGAGCATCCCAAGGAGGAGAATATTTCACCGAGGTTCCATTTACAGATGTGTTAATATCCTTACTGTAGGCCTCGCTTCCGTTCACGTAAAAGCTTATCTTCGCGCAAGCGAAATCGTACACCACAGTCAGCATCGTCCATTGATCCGCACGCAAGGGTTGGGATGATTTAAATTCAGCCGTTTGTCCCTTTTCGGTAATGCAACGGAGCATCGGAATACGGCCGGGGGCAATTTCCAGGCTTACGGATGCGTTTTCATAGTTTCCCTGCCCCGCATTGTTGCCGATGATAACGCCCATACTTTGGGAGCTGTCCGCACCGGAAGGAATATATACCCACGCCTGATAGGTCAGCGGCACCTCATTTAGCTTTTTGGTGGAACGGTAATGCCCCTCGGCATAGCCTTCCCACCCTGCCGGAAATCTCAGACCCTGCTCGGTAGCCGACATATCCACGGTGGCATACTGCGCTGGCTCCTCGGCGGCAGCCGCGCCAAGGGCAAAGAACACCGTCAGCAGGGGGACGATCATCGTGACCGTCAATAAAATGGCAAGTATTTTTTTCATTTCTTTTACCTCCATTGACCATACCAAATTCGGATGCAAATATAAAAACCGATGCCGAATCAGGGGCTTAACCCCAGCCATCATCGGTCATTTTCAAGCATAAACTCGATGCACAAAAGAAAGGCTGGCTCCCGTCTGTTCGTTTGTTAAAAATGCCACAAACTTTCACGCTGGCATCAAGCCCCTTTTGTGCAATTTATAATGTGATTATAGCACGCCTATCTTTTGGTTGTCAAGCTTTTTTGAAACAATGTGGCACACATCATTTGATGTGTGCCACATTGTTTCAAAGATAGAGATCACGCCTTGACCTTCAACGTCAGGATCTCAAATCCGCCAAGGGTCAGCGCCACACGGCCGTTGACCAAAGGCAGCTCGGCTTGCTCCCGTTCCATCATATCGCAAACAAAAACTTGCTTGGCGGGCAAGCCCAGCGACAGCGTTGCCTTCGTGCGGCGGTTGCGGCACTCGTACAGGCGCAAGACGGTTCCTTCCCCATCCTCAGCCTGCTTGACGGTTTCGCAGATCACGTTGTCTTTGTCAAGAGACATGGGGCAGTACGCCGTGGGGAGGGTATCCGCCTCGCCGGCGGCCGCCACCGCCGTCATGGACTGATTGAGATAGTAAGCCTGCATCGGCACATCGGTTTCGGCCAGCGTTCCCTGATGCGGGAGTAAGGCGTAGGTCACGGGAATGACCCCTTGATCCGCCTCTGGGTTCGGGTTGGTGGGGGAGCGCAGCAGCGACAGCTGCATCACGCCATCGTGAATGTCATGCCCGTATTTGCAATCATTCATCAGGGTAACACCATAGCCACCCTCAGAAAAATCGGCGTACTTGTGGGCGCAGACCTCAAATTTGGCCGCGTCCCAGGAGGTGTTCTTATGGGTGGGACGCTCTACTGTGCCAAACTGAATCTCATAGGTAGCCTTGTCGCTGTTCACATCCACGGGGAAGGCAACCTTGAGCATCTGATGGCGGTCGTGCCAGTTGGCCACCGTTTCAAAGTCAATGCGGGTGGTACCGTCATAAAACCAAATGGTCTGCGTGATGGTGGAGTGCATGTGCGGGCGCACGATGCGCACGCCTTTTCTCACACCGTCCTCCACGATTTCCACAGAAGAAACAGCGGTAATCGTCTTATACTGCTCAGCGGAATAGGGCTGCCACTCCCAAGCGTCATAGACATGGGGATAATCCGCATGCACCCGCAGCTCATTACCGATGGCACCCTTTTTCAGCACCTCGCGGCCGGCAGTCTTATCATAAATCGAAACCATCTGCCAATGGTCATCAAAAACAACACGCAAACAATCGGTATCAACAACATTCCCCTCAACCGATACGTGATTTGTGTCGACAAAGCCGTTGGTGGTCAGATAGCCCTTGGAGGGGATGGGCTGCGCGGTGCGTACCGTTTTACCCTCAATTTTCACAAGGCCGGCTGTATCGAAAGAATGGGGATTGAACACCACATAACCATGGCGTTTATCAATACCGTTTGCCACCTTTTGTTGCGTTTTGGCCACGATCTCCTCACCGATCCTCCTGATCTCGGCATAGTCAATGTCGCTTTGATCATAGACCTCCTTGATCGAGGAGCCGGGAATAATATCGTGGAATTGGTTGGTCAGGATCATCTCCCAGCCTCGATGCAGTGCCTGCGCCGGGAATTTTTCACCCCACAAGGCGCCTGCCACGGTAGACAGCAGCTCCGCGTTCTGATACAGGAACTCACATTGCCGATTGTTGCGCTTATTGCGCGCCATGGTGGTATAGGTACCGCGATGGAACTCCAAGTACAGCTCCCCCTGCCAGGTGGGCACGTCGGGGCGGGTCTCCATTTTCTTTTCCAAGCGCTTTAAGTAATCACCTGCAAAATCGATCTTGAAATTAGGGCCGCCCGGGATACCCTTGGCACCGCGCCGCGCCATTTCCAAGTGACGGGCGGTGGGGCCGCCGCCGCCGTCGCCGTAGCCGAAGGTCAGGATCGCCTCGTCACCGATCTGCTTTTCACTGTAGCGCTTATAGGTACCCTGCACCTGCGTAGAGCGGGTAGAGCCCACATAAGTACAGCCAGTCCGGGTAGGCTCACCCTTATCATCCTGTGCGGTGATAAACTGGGTGTTGATCTCTGTGCCGTCGATGCCCCGCCAACGGAAGGTATCATGCGGCATGCGGTTGGTATCGTTCCAGGAGATCTTGGAGGTCACAAACCAGTCCACGCCGCTCTTGCGCAGGATCTGGGGCAATGCCGCCGAATAGCCAAACACGTCGGGCAGCCAAAGCACGCGGTTTTCCACGCCAAACTCCTGCTTGAAATAATTCTTGCCGTACAGCACCTGACGCACAAGGCTCTCACCCGAGGAGAGGTTGCAATCCGCCTCTACCCACATAGCGCCCTCGCACTCCCAACGGCCCTCGCGGATCCGCTCTTTCACCTCATCGTAGATCTCAGGGGCCTCCTCCTTGAGGTTCTTGTAAAGCAATGCCTGAGAGGACATAAATTTGTACTCGGGATAACGGCGCATCAGCTCCAGCACGGTGGAGAAGGATCGCTGTACCTTTTCTCTGGTCTGGCGCAACGTCCACTTCCACGCGCAGTCAATGTGGGTGTGGCCAATGCCCACCGTAGTGGCATCCTGCGGGCGGCAATAGGTGCCATAAAAATCCTTGGCAAGAAAATTTCTTGCCCTTCGCACCGAGAGATAAAAATCCTCGCTTTCGGTATCAACAGATCCAACATGGATACAGCGCGCCACAGATAATCCACAATGCGGGCATATTCGGTGCTCTCGGGGTTCAGATACTCCAGCATTTCAAAGGGATAGCAAATATCGTAGTACAACCCCTCAACATCCACATTCAGCTCGATCAAATCGGCAAAAAATTGTGCTCGCTCGATCTTGGGGCCCACATAAGCGTAAATGGCGACATCCGCCACCTCACCGGCCTTCAGGGGACTTTCCCTGTGATTGATGTCCAAGCCCTGCACCATTTTACCGTTCACATACAGGATAAACTGGGGGTTGTCCGCATCCCACCCCTTTTTTCGCTCGGTTTCAATGCGCAAAAAGCTGTTCGGCGCGGTAGGCGTTACCGTAAAGCGAAACCAGGCATGGCTATCCCATCCATTGCCCCACCATACTCCCTGCTCACAAGGGAACATCTCCGACAAGGCGGGCGGCGTGTTATTCTCCTTATACCCGCAGGGGCAGGTATAGATATTCTGCACCGGCGTGATATTGCGCCAACGCCGTTGCTCCAAAAGCTTCATGTATTGCTTGATCTTTTGATATTTGACTTGCATAGGCAACCTCCTGTTTGACGAATTAATTTTATTGTAGCACAAATCTCCTTGCTTTTCTACCTCTATTATGATATAATTCTTATGGTATTGTGATATTTTGAAGGAGGAGGCCACACATGGAGCCCAAGCTTTTAACTGCCGATCGCTTTGTAAATACCGCTGTAGGCTGCTCTTATCGCTACGTTTACAGTGATACCGAATATTTCCGTCCGCACTATCACGACTACTATGAGATTTTTCTCCTGCTTGACGGAGAGGCGATTCATTATGTAAACGATCAACAACTGCCGCTGGCGCGGGGTTCCCTGGTCTTTATTCGCCCCCATGACACCCACGACTATCTCTTGCACGAGGGCAATCAGTTCTCGATGCTGAATATCACCATCAACAAAGAGACCGTAGAGTGCTTATTTGACTACCTGGGAAAGGGCTTTTGCGCCGATCGCTTGCTTGGGGCAAAGCTGCCGCCGCAAGTACAGCTTCCCACCCCCGGATTTGACTATATCCTCTCGCAAATGACTGCCATTCGCACCATTGATGAAGGTGACCCCGAACGGCTAAAAACCGCGCTGCGTGTTCTGCTTTTTCGCGTTTTCACGCGTTTTTTCGCCGACTTTGATGAGGAAAATACCAAAGAAATTCCATCCTGGCTCTCAGATCTTTGCGGCGAGATGAAAAAGAACGGCAATTTTACCTACGGCATCGAGCGGATGCTCTCGCTGACCGATAAGAGCCGCGAGCATCTTTCCCGCAGCATCAAAAAATATATGGGCATCACGCTTTCACAATTCATCAACGGACTACGGTTGAATTTCATCGCCAATATGCTCAAAAAC
>SVQT01000005.1 GCA_015065215.1 Oscillospiraceae bacterium
GGTGCAAACCGCATTGAATGCGAGAGCGCATGACTGTTAATCATGATGTCGCTGGTTCAAGCCCAGCAGGGGGAGCCAACAAAAAGAAAAAATATCGCTTATGCACCTTTAGCTCAGTTGGTAGAGCAACTGACTCTTAATCAGTGGGTCCCGGGTTCGAATCCCTGAAGGTGCACCATAAGCGATATTTTTTCTTTTTGCTCTCTTTGCTTCGGGCTTGAACCACAGGAAGATTCCCTCTGACTGACAGATCAGCACTTGCTTTAGAGAATCTTCCTCCAAACGCGAAGCGTTTGGGCACAAGCATCCAGCAGGGGGAGCCAATTACAACTGAAAATTGTCCTATTCCATGCACCTTTATGCCCACCCACCAGCCCGCACTGCGGTCTGGTATGAAGAATGCTAAAGCATTCTTCAAGTTGGTGCCAAGCAGAGCTTGGCCGAGCAACTAAGACTCACACCGTCGGCTTTGCCGACGGGCATCAGTGGGTCCCGGGGCAAGCCGTATGCGGCTTGCGGATGAGCGGTTGACATGTCGGCGTTCGGGGGAGAGTGCCAATGAGGCAAAATGCCACAAAACGAGCATGCCGGTCGTGCCCTTTTGATTTGCGTCCGCTTGCTTTGTTTTAAAAAGCATAAATTGCCGAAAAAATGAGAATAGCGAGCAAGAAATATTGTGTTTTTTTCGTTTATGTGCTATAATATATAGGTAGTAAAAAAAGAAAGAGAGTGAATAACATGAAAAAGACGATTTGTATGATTGACTACGACACCGAGACTGCAACATTGATCGCGAAGCGCACCTCCGGCGAATTCGGCGATCCCGCCGGTTACGAGGAGAGCCTTTACAGGACCGAGGGAGGCAAGTTCTTTTTGTATACCAACGGTGGTGCTGAATCTCCTTACACCAAAGAAAAGATCAAGCGCATGTCTGCTGCCAGGGCAAACGAGTGGCTTGGCAATGCCTAAAGCAAGCCTGTCGCCAAGCCGACAAGGTACAAGGTGGCGCAAAATGTCACTTTTTGCCCTTTTTTCTTGCGTTAAAATAGGTTTTGTGATATAATAAATCTGATTTAGGTCAAAAAGCTTCTATCTAATACCCTTCATCTATTTTTAGTACAAGGTTATTATGAATTGTTGCGATTTCAATGCCGATATGCATGGAGGCAAAAATGGAACCAAACAAGAAAAAAAAGAAGAAACCCGGCAAGTGGACAAAGTTTCGCCATCGTATTGTGCGAAATGTTCTGTTTTTTTTGCTGGTACCCTACATTAAATGGAAATATCACGTGAAGGTAGAGCGCTACAAAGCGAAAGGAAAACGCCCATATCTCATTCTGATGAACCATCAGACGGCGTTTGACCAATTTTTTGTTGGTATGGCGTTCAAGGGCCCCATTTATTATGTGGCCAGCGAAGATCTTTTCTCAAAAGGTTGGATCTCCTCTATTATTCGTTATCTGGTGGCGCCGATTCCGATTAAGAAGCAAACCACCGATGTGCGCGCCATCATGAACTGCCTGAAGGTGGCCAGAGAAGGCGGAACCATTGCCATGGCTCCTGAGGGGAACCGTACCTTTAGCGGTCGGTTGGAGCATATGAATCCTGCTGTAGCGCCGCTTGCCCGCAAGCTGAATATGCCGATCGCTCTGTTTCGCATTGAGGGCGGTTACGGTGTGCAGCCCCGTTGGAGCAATGTGGTACGCAAAGGTAAGATGAGGGCCTATGTTTCCCGCGTGTTGGAGCCGGAAGAGTATAAAAATCTTTCTGATGAAGAGCTGTTTCAACTCATCCGCGAGGAGCTGAACGTAAACGAAGGCTGCGTTTGCGGTGAGTTTCATCACAAAAAGCTTGCGGAATACATGGAACGTTTGGTTTATGTTTGTCCCAAATGCGGTTTGTCGCACTTTGAAAGTCATTTGGATACAGTTACCTGTCAAAAATGCGGTCAGACGGTCCGCTATTTGCCCACCAAAGAGCTGGAGGGCGTTGCAACGGCGTTCCCCTTCCGTTTTATGACCGAATGGTATGCGTACCAAAACGATTTCATCAATCAACTGGATACCGCCGCGTATTACGATACCCCTATGTATGAGGATACCGTCAAATTTTTTGAAGTGATTCCTTATAAAAATAAGGTGTTGCTTGAAAAATCGGCACGGGTTTTATTGTATGGCAATAAGATTGTGATCATAGAAAAAGAGGGCGAGCGCACTTTTTTGTTTGATGAAACCTCTGCTGTAACCATCTTGGGGCGTAATAAAATCAACATTTATTTTGACAAGCGCATCTATCAGCTCAAAGGACCGAAACCGATGAACGGTGTGAAATATGTAAATATTTTCAATCGTTATCTCAACCAGAAAAGAGGAGAAGAAAATGTCGAATTTTTGGGACTTTAATGTATGGGGCAGCATTTTAATATTTGCCGCGCTGTTTGGAGCCCTTTTGGTTGCAAACATCATCAAAAAAATGATACCGTTTATGCGGAAATCCTTAATTCCCACGTCGGTTCTGGCTGGCTTGCTGTTGCTCGCTACTTCCGCGATTTATCAAAGCGTTAGCGGTGGTCGTATCATGTTTGACGAGCCTGCCTTTAACGGTAGCGGTATGGCTTTTTTAGAAGTGATTACATATCATTGCCTGGCGCTTGGCTTTATCGCCTCCGCTTTTAAAACCTCGAAAAACAAAATGAGCAAAAAGCGTACTGTTGAAATTTTCAATTCGGGTGTGACGACGGTTTCTACCTATCTCATTCAGGCAGTTTTTGGTCTTGGTATTACCTTGATCGTAGCACTGGTCATTCCCAGCTTTTTTGGGACCGCGGGTGTGCTGTTACCCTTTGGCTTTGGACAGGGAAGCGGTCAGGCACTGAACTACGGTACCATTTATCAAAACGATTACGGATTTACCGGAGGCAGCTCTTTTGGCCTTGCCATTGCGGCGCTCGGTTTCCTCAGTGCCAGCATTGGCGGCGTCATTCACCTGAACATCAGCAAGCATCGTGGCAGATTGAAGGCCTCGGACAGTGAGGAGTGCGCTATTAGCTCAGAGGAGGTACAGGCCGCAAACGAGATCCCCATGCAGGAGAGCGTTGACAAGCTGACCATTCAGATTGCTTTGATTGCCTTTGCCTACTTTATCACTTATCTGATGATGTGGGGGTTGGGGTCTTTGTTGCCCGGCATGAAATCCACCATCTATGGCTTTAACTTTTTACTGGGCGTGATCTCGGCTACCCTGATCAAGCTCACACTGAAATTTTTGCGCAAGAAGAATGTGGTGAAAAAGGAGTACACCAACAACTTTTTGCTAACCCGCACCAGCAATTTCTTCTTTGACATTATGGTTGTGGCAGGCATTGCCGCCATTCAGATTGAAACGCTCAAGACCTATTGGGGTGTTCTGTTGATTCTGGGTGCCGTGGGTATGGCCGTTACCTTTATCTATACCCGTTTGGTGTCGAAAGCGCTCTTTAAGGACTACGCCGAGGAGCAGTTCCTGGCCACCTACGGCATGCTGACCGGTACCGCAAGCACAGGTATCATCCTGCTGCGCGAGGTGGATCGCGATTTTAAGACCCCTGCCGCTGATAATCTGGTCTATCAGAATTTTCCGGCAATTGTGTTTGGCTTTCCGCTGATGTTGCTTGCTAACTGGGCGCCGAAGCAACCCTATTGGTGCTTGTTGGTGTTTGTGGTCTTTTTTGCGGTAATGAATATCATTTTGTTCCGTGGTAAAATTTTCCGCCTGGACAAAAATAGAACCACGAGCGAGCATGATGAAGATGCGGAGGAGACAACTCCTGTCGAGCAAGATCATAAAGAGTAGCAAAAAAACGCAGGGCGCAGCCCTGCGTTTTTTTGGTTTTCTCTTGCATTTTAGATCGAAATTTGATACAATGTCTTTTGTAGTTTAAATTTGAGGTTTTGCTTATATGGAATCCTTTTTGTTTGCGATCAATGCTGTTTTACCCATCATTTTATTGGTGGCAATCGGCTATTTTTTAAAGCGGGTCGGCCTGATGAAGGCTGATTTTGCCAAGGCTGCCAACAAAGTGGTTTTTCGTGTTTTTTTGCCGGCCACGCTTTTTTTAAATGTTTATAAGATTACCGATTTTGGCGCGACCGACTTTGGCTATGCCGCCTATGCGCTGATCATGATTCTGGTGCTGTTCGCCATCGCCGTTCCGGTGGCTATGCTCGTTACCAAGCATGGAGAACGGCGGGGGCCTTTGGTCCAGGTTGCCTTTCGCTCTAACTACGCGCTGGTGGGTATTCCCTTGGCGCAATCCCTGTTCGGAGATGAAGGTGCCATACTTGCCACGCTACTGTCAGCCGTTTCCATTCCGCTTTTTAATGTGTTAGCGGTGATCAGTCTTTCGGTTTTCCGACGGGAAGGGGAAGGGCCGAGTGTAAAAAAGATCCTGCTGGGCATTCTGAAAAACCCATTGATTTTGAGCATTGCCGCGGGCCTTGTGGCACTTGCTATCCGGGCGCTTTTTGTGCGCTGGAATGTTGCCTTCCGTCTGACCGATTTGTCTCCCATTTATCGGGTTTTGGAATATCTCTCGGCGCTCTCCACCCCCTTGGCGTTGCTGGCCTTGGGTGCGCAGTTTGAATTTTCCGCTATCAAATATTTACGTCGGGAAATTGTCACGGGTACAGCGGCTCGCATTGTGGTGGCACCGCTTTTGGGTGTGGGCATTGCCTATCTTTTCTTCCGCGGCAGATTTAGCGGCGCGCATTTCGCAACCTTTGTGGCATTGTTCGCTACGCCGGTTGCCGTCTCCAGTTTGCCGATGTCGCAGGAAATGGGAAACGATGCCGCGCTTGCGGGGCAGTATGTTGTCTGGACCACCATTCTATCAGCGATCACGATTTTCCTTTGCTCTTTCCTTTTAAAGCAAGCGGGCATATTTTGAAGAAAGCGGCCGGATGGCCGCTTTCTTCTTTTACAAAAAGGGGCGCCCGTAGCGACCTGCCCTGTGGCAGGTACGCTACGGGCGCCCCTTGGCGTTTTTAGATCAAAAGAAGGATGAGCAAGGCCGCTTGCCACGCAAGTCCGATGATGTTGACCGCCCAGAAGTACCAATGCTTGGTCTTGTGGCGGAACAGTGACATGGCCACGGTACCGCCGATGGCACCGCCAAGAAAAGAGCAGCCAAGCAGCACCTTTTCAGGGATGCGCCACAGCTTTCGCTTGGCTTTGTATTTATCCAAGCCGTAGAGGGTGAAATTGATGAGCGAGAGCAAAGTGAAGATCATTGCCGCGATGATAACAGGGAGCATAGGGATACCTCCTTTTTGTTCTGATAACAGTATAACGTATTTTCGCAAAAAAAGCAAGAGGGGATTAACGCGAGAGCGCAAAGCCGTTTTGAGGCCAAAAATCAAGAATCCAGCGTCTTGTGTATGCCAACCCCCGATCCCGATAAATAGCGGCGATAATCGCCTCTAAATAGATGTCATGATTGCCATAGGGTAGCCGACTACCCGATGGTGCCTCATTTGCAAAATAGCGGTCGTTGTAGGCATAGAGATATAGCCCCGTCCTGTCCGAAATGGCTTTCAACGTTGCATTTTTTTCCATATGGGCTTTGCGCTCTGAAATGGCATCCTTGTCTAAGCCCCGGTCAAAGAAATACTCTGCAAAAACCAGCTTTAATACCGCATCGCCCAAGGTGGCCATGGCGTCATTGGTGTAGTCGTTATAGCCCGCCTCCTTTTTACAATACATGGCGGCACTAAGATGAGAAATGTCGCGGTAGTCATAATTCAATCGTTTTGCCAGCTCCTGCATGCGCACGTGTATTTTTTCTTTACTGGGCATAAGTTTATCCTTTCTGTGAATGGGTCGCGCGATAAATTTCAGGTGGCGCTCCCACGATTTTTTTAAACACCCGTGAAAAGTAGTTGGCATCATCAAATCCTACATTCAAAGCGATACTCTCGATGGGTAGCTTAGAGGAAGTCAGCAGACGGGTGGCGTTTTGCACACGGATCTGATGGATGTAGGCGGTCAGGGTAAACCCTGTATGTTTTTTGAATTCACGCGCTACATAAGAGGGATTTAAGTGATATTTTTCGCAGATGCCTCTTGGCGTGATCGGTGACATGTATTTTGTGCGGATATACTCCGCGATTCGCTCCATGGGGATGCCGCTTGCCTCGGTGGCGATCTGTCTGATCCAATCCTTGCCCTCCAGCTCAATCAGATTGGCAAAGTATTGCATCAGTATCGTGCCCACATCCAGTAGCTCGTCACGGTCAAAAAGGGGCAGGGCGTGATAAAGATCAACAAACCGCTCCGGCGCGCCTCCCAGGCGCTCTGCGCGCCGCGCGATTTCTGTATCGGCATCCTCGCCTTTAATGCGGCATTGACCGATAAAGATAAGGCCTATCAGCTCTTTTTCACTAAGCAACGGTAAGATCAGCTCACAGGTACCCATATGACATTTAAAAAAGAAGGGCTTTTGATAGTTTTTCGCAAGCGTAATGGCTTCCGTGCGGTCACTGCGGTCACATGCGGCTCTGCCACCCTCCAAAAGGCGGACATGACGGCAAAATTCGCAATAATGGCCACGGTTGTTTTGCTCGCCCAGCTTGCTGTAATGAAAAAAGGTATTCAGGTCATAAAAGCAGATACCGACGCCGCTGAGCGAGCGAATGGCATTGATGACCTGCGTGATTTTTTCGGCTGTTGCCATATGCGCACCTCCCTTATGTTTAGATTATCACATTTTGATCTCAAATGCAATAGGAAAGTCAAAATTGTGCTAATAAAAGCAAAATCCGTTTCTTTACTGCAAACGGCGGGTGGTCTATAATGAAAACGATGAAAAGCGAAAGGAGACCGTGATGGCAACCTATCAAGTAACCGATGGATGCTGCTTTTGTACAGAGTGCCAATTTGTTTGCCCTGTAGGGGCAATCACAATGGATAGCGGCGGCGCCCATATTGACGGGGGAAAATGCATTGGCTGTGGCAAATGCGCTCAAAATTGCGCCTCAGAGGCGATAGAGAGAAAGGAGTAAGAGATGATTTATTATACTGGAAAAACGGTAAAAGAATTGGAAAGGGAATTGCCCGTTTACGGGGCATATGATGTGATCGTGGTCGGTGGCGGCGTTGCCGGTGTCGGCGCGGCTATGGCGGCAGGTAAGCGTGGCTGTAAAACCCTTTTGCTGGAGGCGACCTCAGCATTGGGCGGTCTTGTTACCATGGGTCTTGTCAATATCCCGTTGGATTTTGTGTCCGGCCTTGGCAAAGAGATGATGAACGAATTGGATGCCATTGAGGGCCACTGGCACCGCAATACAGACCCTGAAAAACATAAGCTGGTGCTGGATCGCATGATCAGAAAGTATCATGTTGAGGTGCTGTTTGTCACCTCTGTGGTAGATGCCATCATGGATGGCGATACCGTGAAGGGTGTGGTCATTCAGACCAAAACCGGCCGCCGCGCCGTATTTGGCAAGCGTTTTGTGGATGCCAGCGGCGATTCTGATCTGGCCTACTATGCCGGTGCCGAGACTGTTTCGGGCAGACCCGGGGACGGTATGAGCCAGGCCTGCTCGCTGGAATTTACTTTGGGTGGCGTGAATTGGGAGACCTATCGGAATTCAGATCTGAAAAAGAACGATCCCCGTTGGGTCAAGCGTATCCGCGAGGATCTGGCAAGCGGACTACTGCCTTACGAATCGGATAATCACCTGAATTGGATCACCCACCTGCCCGGCAGGCCGCAGCATTGCGGTATGGACGAGGTGAGCATCTGCTTTGTGCATTCCCGTCGTTGCTTCCCGTTGGATCCAAGTGATCTGACCCGTATGTATTTTGAAGGCAGAGAGCAGTCGCATATGCTGGCGGCATATATTAAGAAGGCTATCCCGGGCTTTGAGAATTCTTACCTGACCGCCACAGCCTCCTTGCTTGGCGTGCGAGAGAGCCGCCGTATCGTCGGCGAGTACACGCTGACTGCTGAGGATATTGCCTTTACACGTAAGCACGATGATGTGATCGCCATTTCCAATCACGGCTATGATATTCACAATTTTGAAGAAACCGGTAACATCAAGTGGGCGCCCATTGAATTGAATGGAGAAACGCAGTATGTCATCAGCAATTCGGGTGGCTTCGGCACCACGACGCCGCCCCCCGACGGCAAGCCGGTGGTGAATTGCAAGGGGCAGACTGCCGAATTTGCCGAATTTGAGCCGGGACTGTACTATGACATTCCTTATCGTTGTTTAGTGCCCGAACGGGTAGAGAATTTGCTTGCCGCAGGCAGAAATCTTTCCTCTGACGTTTACGCGCAATCTGGCGCGCGCCTGATCATGTGTTGCCTTTCTATGGGTGAGGCGGCAGGGACCGCCGCCGCGCTATCCTTGGCAAAGGACATCACGCCAAGACAGGTGGATCGCCGTGAGCTACAGCGTGAGTTGATCGCCAACGGTTGCAATCTGGGGCAGAATATGCGCGAGATCCCCGGTATTGGTAGTGGTGATTTCGAGGAGAACTATCAGAATCCCGAATTCCGTGCGGATGCCCGTGTGATTCAAAATGCTGCCAATGAATTTACAAGAAAATAAGCAAAGCCCGTCCGCAAAATGCTTGCGGGCGGGCTTTGCTTATTTGGCTCATATTACAGTCTTTTGCGGCAGCCGTCGATCTGAATATTCTGCCCCGAAATATAGCCTGCCCCCTCGCTTGCAAGGAAGCAGATGAGGTTGGCGTTCTCGCGGTCACTGCCCGTCCTGCCCATATAGGAAAGAGAGGAGGAGGTCACGGCATCCACGTTCTCGTCCGAGGAGTCGGAAACGCTGCCGGGGGAGATGGCGTTCACCGTCACGCCCTTATCGGCAACCTCCTTGGCAAGTGCCTTGGTGAGGGAGATGACCGCACCCTTGGTGGCGGAGTAGGCGGTCATGGTGCCGTTGCCGTAAACGCCTGCCACCGATGCCACGTTGATCACGCGACCAAAGCCCTGTGTCAGCATGGCGGGCAGTACCGCACGGGTCACGTATACAGTGCCGAACACGTTGATGTTAAAAAACAGATGCCATTTCTCGGCGGAAAGCTCGGTGAAGGGGGTAAACTCTCGCCAGAGCGCCGCGTTGTTCACCAGAATGTCGATCTTGCCGAAGTGCGCCATGACGGTGGCGATCACATCGTTTACCTTGGCCTCGTCGCTGATGTCGCAGACAAAGCTCTGCGCGTCACGCCCGAGGGCGGCACACTCCGCCTTGACGGCATTCAGCTTTTCCTCATTGATATCCAGCAATATCATGTCCGCGCCCCGCTCTGCCAGCTGCAGCGCCGTGGCTCTGCCAATGCCTACGGCAGCACCGGTCACCAGGGCGACCTTGTTACTAAAATCCATGCACGTGTCTCCTTTTTAAAGTCTTTCCTTCGGCAGATAGTCAAAATTATCCAGTACCGCACGGGCGGCGCGGAGCAGGGGCTGATCCTTGGAGGAGCGCGCATCGTACTGCTGCACGCACAGTCCCATCACGCAGCCCAGCGCCGGGCCGATCATACGGTGGAAGCGGCAATGGGTGCCCCCCGAGAGAAAGAGGAAGGGGATATCCAGCTCTTTTTTCAGCAGCGTTGTGATGCGCAGATTTTCCATTTCCTCCTCTGCCGAGTTGCCCGCAGTGACGATTTTCACAATATCCGCGCCGCGCTTTTGTTGCTCGAAGGCGATACGCAGCACCTCCTCGGCAGGGGTGTATTTCAGCACGTGCGAGGACATCAGCACCTCACCTCCCGCCTCGTGGATGCGGTCGATGAGGCGTCGCTGCTTGTCAATGGCGGCGGCATCCATAGTGAGCTCGTTTTCCTCGCGGTGATAATAGTCGCCCATCACGTCGCAAAGGGTAGCGCCCCATTTGGCAAGGTCGACCAGCTCATCGCCGATCTCGTCGTCGCTTTTACCCTTGTTAAAGCCGTGGCGATAGTTGGTTATATAAACGGGGCGGTTGCCCATATAGCGTAGCACGCGCTTGATCTCTTCCTCGGTGCGCTGGGTGGGATCCATGCGGCAGATCTGATAGCCGTAGGCATCTGCTCCCTCAAAGGCGGCGTTGCGGGCGGTGATGATCGCCTGATCTGCCGTCTCGGTGATCACCATGCAGCACAGCAGCGGCTTGTTTTGCCCAAGAAATGTCGGCTTTTGTTGCATACGTAACCTCACTTTTCGTATTTCAGACGTTGCATCGCGTCACGTCCGCCGTCGATTAAAAGATTGGTGCCGTTGACGAACTGTCCCTTGTCGGAGGCGACAAACAGCACCAGATCAATGATCTCCTGCGGGTCGGCGGCGCGGTTTAGCATGGTGCGCATATTGGCCATGGCGGCGCGGGTCAGAACGGGGCCGGGGGAGATGCACACGCAGCGCACGCCGTAGCGAGCACCCGCCTGCGCCACCGACTTGGTAAAGCCGTTCATCAAGGCGGATTTGGCGGTGGGATAGTCCACACCGATGCGATCCCCCTCAATACCCGAGATCGAGCCGATGTTGATGATCAGACCGCTTTTCTGTTCTCGCATCTGCGACAGCACGGCGTGGGCAAAGTAAAAGGGCCCTTTGAGATTGACGTCCAGTCCCCATTCGTACACGTCGATGGGCACGTCGCAAAAATCCTTGCCCTTGGTGTCGGCCTTCAGCATACGGACGGCTGTTCCGCCTGCAAAATTGGCCATAACGTCGATGCGGCCGAACTCGCTGACCGCTCTGTCGCGGGCGGCGCAGACCTGTGCGTAGTCCCGTACGTCACAAAGCGCGCCTACGGCCCGTCCAACACCCTTTTGGTTAATCTCGTTGACTTTTTCGTTTAAAACGGCTTCGTTCACGTCGCACATCAATACATTGCCGCCTTCGGCGGCAAAGCATTGTGCAAACAGCAGCCCCATGCCCGAGGCGGCACCGGTGGAAATGGCGACTTGGTTTTGAAATCTCATAGCGGTTCTCCTGTGGATACAATCATACTTCTTTTTCACTTTACTATAACACGACGGCAAAGTCAATAATCAAAAATGATATTTTTTGCGTTTTTCGATGCTAATGCCATGAAAACGATTGTTTTTCTTGCCTTTTTGCGTTATAATGAATCAAAGAGGTGAGGATATGACAGATTTGCGCGCACTGACTCCAACCGAGGTTGTGGAGGCGATAACCGTCCACTCAGAAAAGGGACGGTACCTGAAAATGGAGTGCCGAGCGTGGTACGGACTTTCCTTTTGCCGCGAGGGGGAGATCATCTATACGCAAAACGGCAAACAGACCCGCTCAGATAAAAGCTGTGCGGTGATATTGCCCATGGGCGGCTACTATGAGTTGGAGGGTAGCAGGACTGGGGATTTCCCCCTGATCAATTTTTTGTGTACCGAGGATTGCGCAATACGCGAATTTGTGCGTATCCCCTTGCGCAGTCCCGAAACCTATTGGCGTGATTTTGAAAGCCTGCGCGAGCTGACACTATTGGGGCGCAACCGCTTGAAGGTGCTCGCTCAGCTTTACGCTATGCTACACCGATTGGCACAGGAAAATGAAATGCAAAACGATGCCTTGGGGCCAATCGTGGCATATTTGGAGGAGCATTATGCCGATCCCCAGCTCTCCAATACCGTACTGGCGGCCCAGGGAAATATCAGCGAAGTTTATATGCGTCAGCTCTTTCGGGAAAAATACGGCACCTCTCCAAAGCAGTATGTTTTGGAGCTTCGAATGCAAAAGGCAAGGCAGCTGTTGGGAGAGGGGAGCGCCTCAATCGGAGAAGTTGCCGCCTCCTGCGGTTTTACCGCAATCTATCATTTTTGCCGCGCTTTCAAGAGCGCGATTGGCCAAACACCTACTGAGTACCGCCGCCATAACCGAAAAACACTGCTGTGATCCGTTTGACGGCAGTAGCAAAAAGGCATCAGCCATAGCGTTGCGCGCACACGCGCGCAACGCTATGGCTGATGCCTTTTTGTTTGGTCTGTTATTTGCCGGCGCCCACTTTGGTTTCTTTCTTAGAAGGCGTTTTTTGGCTTATGTTGGTTGCTGCGTTTGGTGCGGCGGCAAGCATTTCCGCATCGGTCTTTCTCGCGCTGGTCTTGCCCTCAGGCTTAATTTCTCCCGCCCGCATCAGCGAGATCTTGGTGAGGGTGGGGCCGACAATCTCGTAGATCAGCACCGCAAACAGGGTGATTTGCGCTACAATGGCACCGCCATCGGCCAGATTTTGCGCCTTCATTGCCATACCAAGGGCAACGCCCGCCTGTGGGAAGAGGGTGATACCCAAGTATTTTACAATGTTATCGTCGCAATGCATCATTTTAGCACTGCCAAAGGCACCGCCGTATTTGCCGGCGCACCGTGCCAAGATGTATAGCAAGCCAATGACCACGATCGCCCAATCGGTAAAGACCGAAAGCTCCAGCTCGGCACCGCTGAGTACGAAAAACAGAATGAATAAGGGGCCGGTCCAGCGGTCCAGACGGTCCATGAGCTCCTCCGAGAAGTCGCACACGTTACAGAAAATGGTGCCCAGCATCATGCAGGAAAGCAGGGGGGAGAAGGCCACGTGAACTTGGCCGATATGAAAACTCATGTTGGAAAGCGCGACGGTCAGCAGAACAAAGGCCACCGACATCGAAAGACGCTTGGAGCGGGAGTGGAAGAAGCGCTCGCAGAAAGTGAAGATAAAGCCCATGACGGTGCCCAAAATCAGCGAGAGCACTACCTCCAGGATCGGTTCCAGCACAATAGAAAGTATGCTGACCTTGCCCGCGGAAATGGCATTGGCAACGCCAAAGGAAACGGCAAAGAGAACAAGGCCAACCGCATCGTCCAAGGCGACCACGGGCAGTAGCGTGGAGGTAAGGGGACCTTTCGCCTTATATTGTCGTACCACCATCAACGTGGCGGCAGGGGCGGTGGCAGATGCCACGGCGCCCAGAACGATGGCAGCGGAAAGACTCAACTTATCCGGCATCATAAAGTGCAGAGCAATCAGTACACCATCCACCAAAAGAGTGGTGACGACCGCCTGCAAAATGCCGATCACGGTGGCTTGCTTGCCGGTATGCTTTAGCTCAGAAAGGCGAAACTCATTGCCGATGGAGAAGGCGATAAAGCCAAGTGCGATGTCGCACAGGATCGAGAATGCCTCCACTTGCCCCATGTTGTTAAAGCCAAGACCGGGAACGCCGATCAGGCCAAGGCAGTAGGGACCTACCAAAATACCGGCCACCAGATAGGCCGTCACGGCAGGGAGCTTTAATATTTTCGCAAGGCGGGACAGCATTAAGCCCGCAAAAAGCGCAATGGAAAGAGAGAGCAGGATTTGCGTGAGTGACATATGATCATCTCCTATTATATCGTAAAGTCCGAATAGCATCATACCACCTTTTGGTGATAAAGTCAAGGCGAAATCGAAATTTGCCGAAAAAGATTAAAAATCTTTTGGGCAATGGCGTTCGCACGCATCAAGATAAGCGGTGATTTCTGCCTGACCGTGCGCAAAAGCGCCCAGTGGTACATAGTCGTGGGAGGCCAGAATGTGGCATAAAGGAAGGGTGCGCAGACGCCGGAGGCTTTCCCGGTAAAGAGAGGGATAACGTACGCCGTTTACGTACTTATCCACGCCGCGTTGCTGTAGGCAATCGCCGGAAATGAGCGTGCCTGTGGGCAGATGAAAATACCCAACCGACTGCTTGGTGTGCCCTGGCAGGTGTAGCGCTTGCAAGCAATCAAAAAGCAGCTCACCGTCGGATAAGTGGCGATACGGTAGCGATTTTACCGCTTCACTGGCGTAGATCTCCATTTCGGGAAAGTGCTCCCGCAAGCGTGACGCGCCGCCGGCGTGATCACCGTGCGAGTGGGTAAGAAGTAAGGCTTGCGGCGGATCGGTCAGATCAAGCGCGCGCAGAGCCGGAAGAATGCGCTGATCCACGTCGCGATCGGTGGTAGCACAGTCGATCAGCAGATAGCCCTCACGCAAGCATATGACAAAAACAGCTGTATAGATGCGCTCAAAGGGCACCTCGATTTTAAAAATGCCGTCAATCGGCTCGGTGATCTTCATCATATCCCCCTATACGTGTCGCTTTTTTGCCGCAATTTGATGGGCGAAAAGCCGTACACTCTTTTGAATTTTTCTGAAAAATAATTGCTGTCGTTAAAGCCGCAGGCAAAGGCCACGGCAGAGATCTTCAGGTGCGGCTCGCTTTTCAGCATTGCCTCGGCCCGTTGCAGGCGGAGCATGGTGAGATATTCCGAAAAGCCGAAGCCGGTCTCTTTTTTGAAAAGGCGCGAGAGATGCTCGGGGCTTATCGAAATGATCCTTGCCGTGTCGGAAAGGGTCACGGTCTCAGCATAGTGCGCTTTAATATGCGCCACCGCTTGCTCAATGTAGGGTGGGAGGGGAGAGATGGAAAGGCAGCTCGCGGCATTCCGCACCAGCGTGTAAAAAAGCAGATGGAGATGTGTGGTCAGCACGCTTTCGGAGAGGGCATCGGGGTGCTGATACTCCTCACGGATCTGCCCGAGCAGTGCGCGCAGCTGCGGTACCAGCGCGGGGTTGCGGTAAAGATGCAGCAACGGCGGCAGCTTATCCATCACGTCGGCAGGAATGTAATGGCGCGAGCAGTTGATCAACGTGCGCGCCCGCCTTTTTTCGGGATAGAACGTCTTGTGCAGGGTGCCCTCAGGGATCAGCACCAGGTCTCCCGCCTCGACGTGATAGAGCTTGTTGTCTATGAAGTAGTGGCATTCGCCTTCCTCTAAAAAATACAGCTCAAAGGTGTTGTGATAGTGCTTGGAGCCCGCCATGCTCTTGGCGTTGATCAGGTCCTCAAAGAAAAAATATCTGCCCTCGGTAGCAAGTGCCTTCGTCATGACTACACCTCCCTTTGCGGTCATTGTAGCATAGAATGTCAAAAAAATCAAGATTTTTGCGGTGAAAAGTCAAATTGATAGAGGAAACATAAATAAATTTGACTTATAATGAAAGTGAAAACAGCCAAAGGAGGCGTAAAAATATGAAGTATACACAAAACGGCGTAGAGGGCGTGAAGATCGCCTATGTGGGCGGTGGCTCGCGCGGATGGGCGTGGGGGCTGATGAGCGACCTTGTCTCCACTGCGGATATCAGCGGCGAAGTGCGCCTTTTTGATATTGATAAGCAGGCGGCAGAGCATAACGTGATCATCGGCGAAAAATTCAATGCCGCCCCGGGGGCAAGGTCCCATTGGAGCTATCACGCCTTCGATACGCTCGGTGAGGCGCTGGACGGGGCGGACTTTGTGGTGATCTCGATCCTGCCGGGCACTTTTGACGAAATGGAAAGTGACGTGCATACCCCCGAAAAATATGGCATTTATCAATCTGTGGGTGACACCTCCGGTCCTGGCGGTATCGTGCGGGCCCTTCGCGCGATCCCCATGTTCGAAGAGATCGCCGCAGGCATCCGCGACCATTGCCCCAAGGCGTGGGTTATCAACTACACCAACCCCATGACGGTGCTGGTGCGTACCCTGTATCGCGTCTTCCCCGAGATCAAGGCGTTCGGCTGCTGCCACGAGGTGTTCGGCACCCAGAAGCTGCTTGCCACCATGGTGACCGACAAGTACGGCATCGAGAATATTCCCCGTGACGAGATCAAGGTCACGGTAACGGGCGTGAACCATTTTACCTGGCTAACGAGTGCGAAATACCGCAATATGGATCTGATGCCCCTTTACGCGGAATACGCAAAACGGTATGCGGAAACAGGCTTTGCGCGCATCGGCAGCCATGACGATAACTGGATGAACAACGTGTTTGCCTGCAACCATCGCGTCAAGTTTGATCTGTTCAACCGCTACGGTGCCATCGCTGCCGCAGGGGATCGCCATCTGGCGGAGTTCTGCCCCGGCAAGTGGTATCTTTCCTCTCCCGAGGCGGTCGTGGAATGGCATTTTGGTCTCACCCCTGTCTCCTGGCGCAAGGAGGATCTGGGCAAGCGCCTGCGCAAGAGCGCCCGTCGTCTTTCCGGTGAGGAGGCAGTCACTCTGCGCCCTACGGGAGAGGACGGGGTCAATCAGATCCGCGCCCTGCTGGGGCTGAACACCATGGTCACCAACGTGAACCTGCCCAATGTGGGGCAGGTGCCGAACCTGCCCATGGGCGCTGTGGTAGAGACCAACGCGGTCTTTACCTCGGATAGCGTGATCCCTGTGATGACGGGGGCTCTGCCGCAGACGATCTATCCGCTCATTGCCCGTATCGTTGGTGAGCAGGAAATGGTGGTTGAGGCAGCGCTCACGCGTAATATCGAGCTGGCCTTCAACGCCTTTGTCAACGATCCGCTCGTTACCGTGGGGGGTGAGCAAGCGCGGGAGCTGTTTGACAAAATGCTGAAAAATACCCAAACGTACTTAAAAATGTATGCTATTTAAAGGAGAACACTATGAAGCACTGCACACCCGAGCAGGCGGGCATTTCCTCCGCTCATGTAGCCGCTTTTGTAAAAAAGCTGGAGGACTTTCATCTTTCCACCCACAGTATTTTGATGGCAAGAGGGGATGACATCTTTTTTGAGTGCTACTACGCTCCCTTTCACAAGGATTTTAAGCATCGTATGTATTCAGTTTCCAAAAGTTTTGTATCTGTTGCGATCGGTTTTTGCGAGCAGGAGGGGTTGCTCTCGCTTGACGATCCAATGCTGAAATATTTCCCTGAATACGCCGTAGAGGGGGCACCGAATGCCACCCTGCGCGAAATGCTGATGATGGAGACGGCTGAGGAAACAATGGTGAAAAATTGGTTCCAGACAGTTGAAGATGACCGCGTGGCCTGCTATTTTAAGCCCTATGTCAAAAAATATCCTCATACGCTCTTTTCCTATGACAGTAGCGGCTCTTATATGCTGGGCGTCATCGTGGAGAGGGTCACGGGCAAGCCCTTCCTTGCCTATTTGCAGGAAAAGGTACTGAACGGTATCGGATTTTCAAAGGATGCCTACTGTTTGCAGGCACCGGGCGGCTACTCTTGGGGTGACTCTGGCGTGATGTGTACGGCAAGAGATCTGATGCTATTTGCCCGTTTCGTGCTCAATAAAGGTAGCTGGCAGGGTAAGCAATATTTGAACCGCGCCTATCTGGAGGCAGCGACCTCTATGCAAGTCAGCAACGGGGATTACGGTTTTGCGGCGCACGATGCAAACGGTTATGGTTATCAGTTCTGGGGCGCACCGGAGGGGTGCTTCTCTATGCTCGGCATGGGCAACCAGGTGGCACTTTGCGATCCTACTCGCGATTTTATCTTTGTGATCAACTCGGATAATCAAGGGAATGATCACGGCTATGAACAGATCTTTTTCGCGCTGTACGAGGAGATCATCCCGCATCTTGGCAAGCCGCTTTTGCCCGATGCCAAGGCGGCAGAATGCCTGGCGGCGCTGAGCGCCGATCGCAAGCTGTTTTATCTTCCTGGTGCTGAGCACAGCAATTTCACCGAGTTAATTGACGGCAAGGTGTATTGGTGTGAGGAAAATCCCATGGGGATCGAATGGCTTCAGCTGACCTTTGAACGCGACGAGGGCGTATTGCACTACAAAAACGCCCAAGGGGAAAAGGCGATCTGCTTTGGCTTTGGCAAAAATGTCTTTGGCAAGTTCCCTGAGCAGGGATATGCCGATCTGGTTGGTACCGTCTTTGAAAAGGGACACTATTACGACTGTGCCGCCAGCGCCGATTGGGTCGAGCCGCAAAAGCTACGTATCCGTGTGCAGATCATTGATAAGTATTTCGGTAATCTGGCTATCGTCATTGGGTTTCGTGACGCGGAGCGCCTGTCGGTGCGCATGAGGAAGAAGGCAGAGGATTTTTTGGATAAATATAGCGGTATTTTAAACGCCACGCTTCAATAAATGGCATAACGGTATAAAAAAAGTCGGTTTGACGATCGTCAAACCGACTTTTTTATTTTACGCCTTTTTTGTTTTCTTCTTCTTGATCACAACAGCGGTCGCTACCGCGCCGCCCACTACCGCCACACCGGCAACGATCACAATGATGATGACCGTGCTATTGCCGCCTTCATCGGGCGTTTCGGTGCTTGCGTCACGGTAGGACAGGGTGTAAACGCTGTTGAAATCATCGGTTTCCAGCGAAAGCGTTTTGCTTGCCGCATCGTAAACGGCATCCACTACGGCGGCCTTGCCGTCGCGCAGGGCAATGACTTGATAGCTGCGCTCACCCTCGGTAGTCAGCAGATCGGCGGGGATCTGTAAGGTGACTGTCAAAGCTCCGCTGGTTTTGCCAACCTGCTGCGCGGCGTTGTTGCCGAGCTTTTTGTAAAGCGAAACAGTAAGATAAGAACCAACGGTATGGCCGTTTAGCAAAGCGTTGACCTCTGCCTTTTCCGCGTCGGTCAGCTCGGCAACAGCACTTTCCAGATAGATCTTTACATTCTCGCCCGCGGCAACCTCGGTGCGCTCCGCCTCGGTCAAGATGGTCTCTTTCCATTGGGCGTTATGACCGGAAAGCGATACGCTTTCGTTTTTGTCTGTGGTGTTGGTTAGGTTGCCGGCAGGATTTTTGGTGTAAATAGCGGTCACCGTCATATCCTTGGTTATAGTGCGCAAATCGGCATCCCAGCTGGGCGAAATCTTGTCATATCCCGCTTTGGTGGGAATTTCGGGGATGGCGGTGATAGCTGAACCGTGTGTGACTGTTTTTCGCTCAACCTCTGTGCCGTCAATTACAAAAACAATGGTGTAGCTGTTCAAGGTATAAACGGCATTGACCGTTATATCAGCGGTGATGTTGGTAAAAACGGTGCGATCCCAATAGGGAGCGACCTTATCGTAGCCGGCTCTATGGGGAACTGCGGGAATGTCGGTGAGTGTGGCATTCCAGGAAAGCTCTTTGACGATATTGGCGGTACCGGTCGCCTTGAAGGTGATCTTCAGCGCCCTACCCGCGGCAACCTCCAGCAAAACGGGGGAGGATGCGCTGTGGTTGTTGTCGGGGGCAGGATAGCGTACATAATAAACGCCTGCCGCGAGAGCGGTCAGCTCGCCGCTGACCGTCTCGTAATGCTCGCCGTCAGCGCTGATCTCCATCACGGCGTTAAGACCCGTGATGGTGCCGTCCGCTTTGCCGCGGATGCTCTCATTGGTAATGGTAAAGAGCGTTCTTTCAGGCGCCGCAATGGGCGCTTTTTCAATGGTAAAAGAAAGGGTTGCGGTCAGCTCGCCTAGGGTGGCGGTGGCGGTTGCGGTGCCGGCGTTGACGTTGTTGTGGTAGGTTACAACGCTGAGCGGTTCGCCGCACCAGCCTTCACTGTAGTCAACCGTTACGCCGGTGATCGCATTGCCGTTGTAAACGGCGGTTTCGGGGGCACGTAGGGTAGCGGATTCGCTGTGCGCGGCGTTGGCCACTGTGTCAGCGGAGGCATCCGCGCTGTGTCCCGCGCCGCTACAGCTTTGCAGGATCGAAGCGCCGCTTGCGACATAGGCGTAAGTGTGAATTTCATCCGCCACTGCGGTGACGCTGGACATGATGCTTTGCATCGTGTTGTCCTGCGCTCCGAGCTTGGCACTCTGATAGGTATTCAGGAAAAGGATCTCGGTCTGCTCGTGCTCCGGTATGGCACCGGTGCTCCGGTAGGTGGAAAGGCGGCTGCCAGCGTACAGTGCTTTGTCTGCGGTAGTGAGTCCCTCACTATAGGAATAGGAGATATTGCACTGATCGCTGATGATCATGGTGATGTCGCCGTAGACCTGATAGGTGGAGGTCCATTTGCCGAGATTGCCGAAAACAATTTCGAGGATGTTGCCGTTTTGAAACTCATTATAGCACCCACCGTAAATGCGTCGGGTGATCTCGCCGCCAAGCACGCGCACGTTGACGGTGACCGGGTTTTCAGTGCTGCCAAAAGAGGCACTTTCGCTCGCGCCAAAGATCTGCTGGATTTTGCCGCCGGTTACGGTGACCTCGGCGCCAAGACCGGTATTGACGCTTTTGTTGGCACCGTTCAGGTTCATCAGGTCGCCGCCGGTGACCAAAGCGTTGGTGTAGCCACCGATCTTACTGCTGCCGCCGTGCGAGCCACCTCTCGCGTGGATCATTTTGGCATTGTCTTGGATGACCAGATAGGTGCTACCGCTGATCTGATCGTCCCAACCGCCGCCGTAGGCGTTGTAGTTGGAATCGTGATTGGAGGTTTTCGCGTTGCTGTTCACGCTACCGCCCACCGTCAGATGGGTATCACCGTTTACCTTGCCGCCGTGACCGCCGCCAAAGAGGTAGGTATAGGTACCCGCAAGCACGGTCAGGTTGGTATCGCCGTTGACCGTTTCGCCGTGACTGCCGCCGAACAGGCAGACGTTTGTGTTCGCGTAGCTGGTAAAGGTCACGTCCGCCGCCACGGTAAAGGGATGGCCGTTGGCGTAGATGTTGGTGCGGGGAAAGCTACCATCGCTCTTGGCGGTGGCGTCCTCGTTGTTGTCCGCATTCCAGTCAATGGTGGCGAATTTCAGCTCGATGGACGAAAAGATAACGCCGGTGTTTACCTTCAAATGAGCGTTATTGCCCCAGTTGGAGAAATCCAATATGCCACCGGTGATTGTAACTGTTTTGCTGGCGGTGGGCCACACAAAATCCGAGGGGATCACATAGGTGCCGTCGATCACCACCGTGCCGTTATCCGGAGCCTGCTCCAGCGCGGCGGCAAGCGAGGTGGTATCGGTCACATGGAGCTCGTCGGACGCGGCACCGATCCAGATCGAAAGCGAAAGGGTCAAAGCCAGTACGGCGCAAAGTGCGCAAACAAGTAGGAGCTTCTTCATAGTCTTAGTTCCTTTCAAATCTTATTTAAGGAAATTTTATTTGAAGACATTATTATCATATCACACAAAATGATAAAAAGCAATAGGGGTTTAACGCTTTCCTGGTTCCCGCGCAAAAACGTAATCGCTCGGTCGCTTGCCGGTGACCTGAAAAAAGGATTTATAAAAGTTGGAGGAGCTGGAAAAGCCGCACCGCTCAGCGATCTCCAGCTTGGTAAGCTCTGTGGCTTTCAGCATTTCCACCGCTTTTTCCACCCGCTTGATGGTAATATATTCCCAAGGGGAGACGCCGTTGAATTTTTTGAATACCGCCGAAAAATAGGTGGGGGTCATGCAGGCCACCTCGGCGATCTCTTTCAGGGTCAGCCTGCCGTCCAGATGCTCATTGATATAATGGATCGCGCGGGAAAGGCTGCCCGTGGCGGCAGAGGGCGCGTTTACCGCCCGTTTGGTGTCGATATAATCGTATTGCCGCATGATGTGGATCAACGCCGAAAAAAGCAGGTATTTGACCTGCACCGCGTAGCCGGTGGCCTTTTTCTCGATCTCACCCTCCAGAGAAAGCAAAATGCCGTTCAAGGAACGGTCATTCTGGGCGATGCGGTGCTGATAGTGCTTGTTGCGCGCGGTAAACAGGCTGAGCAGCTCCGCGTTTTCAGGATGCTCCCACAAAATGCGTGGCTCAAACTGAAAATTAAGCAGATCCAGATCGCTTTGCACGCTGGTAATGCAGTGCGCCTCGTTGCTGCCGAACAAAAATACGTCACCGGCGGAAAATTCGTAGCGCTGCTCACCGACGGCATAAACGCCGTTGCCGGCCAAAAACAGCGAGAGCTCGCACTCGGTATGATGATGCTCCCGGTAGCCGCGGTCGCCGGGCTGTACACTGGAATGATACGCGCGGATGGTGACGTGGCCGTAATCATCGGAGATGTGTTTTTCGGAAAATCGCAGGGTACTCACCTCTTTCGTTTTCGTAAAATAGTGGAGAAAAAACATAAAATAGTGTTGGCATTGAAAATGTATCTGTGTTATACTGAACACAAAGAAATTATAGCACACCTCAGAAAAAAGTCAAGGAGAAAGCCGAAAATGGATGAGATCAAAGCCAAAATTTCCGAGAACGTAAACATTTGCTCCAGCCCATCCGATTTAAAAATAACGGATATTCGTGTTGCCAATATTACCGGTGCCCCCAAGCACTGTCCGCTGATCAAGGTCTACACCAACCAGGGCCTCGTGGGCTACGGCGAAGTGCGCGATGCCTCCAGCGCCAGCTATGCGCTGATGCTGAAATCCAGACTCATCGGTGAAAATCCCTGTAATGTGGATAAGCTCTTCCGCCGTATTAAGCAGTTCGGTGGTCCCTCCCGTCAGGGCGGCGGTGTCAGCGGCTTGGAGATCGCCTTTTGGGATTTGGCAGGTAAGGCCTGGGGTGTGCCGCTTTGGCAGATGCTGGGCGGCAAATTCCGCGATAAGGTGCGTGTTTACGGCGATACCGACGTGGATGGTAAGCACACTGGCACCGACATGGGCAAGGCGATCCAGAAGCGCATCGACATGGGCTTTTCTATTGTGAAGATGGATCTGGGCATCGAGCTGCTCTATGACGAGCCCGGCACCCTCAATGCGCCCCTTGGTATGCTGGAGGAGATGCAAAAGTATTCGATGAAGGCCATTCAGCACCAGAGCGGCTCCATTGATATGGATATGATGTTGGGTAAGAATTACGAGGTCTTTACCATTCCGCACTATGCCACCGGCATTCGCATCACCGAAAAGGGAATGGATATGCTGGAGGATTATGTCAGGCAGGTTCGCGCGGTGGTGGGCTATGAGGTGCCCCTTGCCATTGACCATTTCGGACATGTGGCGATCGAGGACTGTATCAAGTTCGCGCGTCGTCTTGCAAAATACAATATCGCTTGGTTAGAGGATATTCAGCCCTGGCACCTGACCGACCACTACGTGCGCATTGCCGAGAGCTGCAATGTGCCGCTGGCCACCGGAGAGGATATTTACTTGGCTGAGAATTTCCGCCCCCTCATGGAAAAACACGGCGTTTCGCTGGTGCATCCCGACCTGCTCACCATCGGCGGCGCGCTGGAGACCAAGAAGCTGGGCGATATGTGCGAGCAGTACGGCGTTGGCATGGCCATCCACATGGCCGAAAGCCCCATTGCCTGCATGGCGGCGATCCATACCGCCGCCGCGATACAGAATGTGATGGCGGTGGAGTTCCACTCGGTTGATATTCCTTGGTGGAATGACCTTGCTAACGGTATTGCCAACCCCCTCTTCAAAAACGGCTTTGTAGAGGTGCCCAACACCCCCGGTCTTGGTATCGAGTCCCTCAACGAGGAGCTGATCGCACAGCATATGCATCCCAAGTATCCCGGCAGGTGGGAGCCGACCACGGCGTGGGATAAGGAATGGGCCAACGACCGCGAGTGGAGTTGATTGGCCCCGCAATGGTATGAAAAAGGAGGGTTTTTATGTTTGATTTAACGGGCAGGACTGCCCTTGTGACAGGTGCCACGCAGGGCATTGGCTTTGAGATTGCCCGACTATTGGCAGCTCATGGGGCCAAGGTCTTTGTGAATGGCGCCAGCAGTGAAGAGAAGTGCAAGCGGGCCGTAGCGAAGATCCCGGGGGCGGTGCCGGTGAGAGCCGATCTGACACAGATGGCGGAGCTCGAGCGCCTCTATGCGGTGACCGGAGACGTGGATATTCTGGTGCTGAATGCCTCTGTTCAGTACAAGCGCGCGTGGGATGAATTTTCTGAGGCGGATTTTGACGAGCAGGTGGATTGCAATCTGAAAAGCAGCTACTTTCTTATCAAAAAGTACGCGGACGGTATGAAAAAACGCGGTTGGGGCCGCATTGTCACCATCGGCAGCGTCAACCAGTATAACCAGCACCCCGAGCTGACGCTTTACGGCATTACCAAGGCGGCACAGCTCAAATTGGTGCAGAATATCGCGCCGGCTCTTGCTCCCTTTGGCATCACGATGAACAACGTGGCCCCGGGTGCCATCGAAACGCCCCGCAACGAGGCGGTGTTAAGCGACCCCGCCAACAGAAGTGCCGTGGAGGGGAAGATCCCCTGCGGCTACGTGGGCACGCCCGAGGACGTTGCCCCTGCCGTACTGCTGCTTTGCTCCGAGGAGGGGCGCTATATCACCGGTGCCGACCTTCGCGTTGACGGTGGCATGTCACTAAAATCATAAGGAGAGGTTTAAAAATGTCGGAACGCAGACAGGTTTTAGAGTTGTTTGAGGAATACAAGGATTTTACCAAGGATCGTGTGGAGCACGGCATCGAGCTCTATCGCAAGGGCTATGCCTACCTCACCGTGAAGGACGAAAACGGCGAGCCGGTGCAGGATGCCAAGGTCACCGTGAAGCAAAAGAGCCACGAATTCCGCTTCGGTGCCAATCTTTTCATGCTGGATGAGCTGGAGACCGACGAGAAGAACGAAGCATATAAGAAGCATTTTGCCGAGACCTTCAATATGGCGACCCTGCCGTTTTATTGGGATGCCACCGAGCCCGAGGAGGGCAAGACCCGCTACCACAAGGATGCACCTCCCATGTACCGCCGCCCGCCCATTGACCGTTGCATGGCATTTTGCGAGCAGAACGGTATCGAGCCCCGCGAGCACGGCCTTGCCTATGATAATTTTTATCCCAGGTGGCTTTATAACGCGCCTGTTTCTAAAATCAAGCAGGCTCTCAACCGTCGTTGCCGCGAAATTGCGGAGCGGTATGCGGACAAGATCAATACCATCGAGGTTACCAACGAGATGTGCTGGGATCGCGAACGGGCACGCACTGCTTTTTATGAGGAGCCGGATTACGTTGCCGAGTGCTTTAGACTGGCCGATCACCATTTTCCTGCCAATCAGCTGGTGATCAACGAGGTCACCAGGCTGTGCTGGGAGGATAAATGCCGTGCGAGTGACAGATATTACGGCAATATTCAAAATGCCATTGATGCGGGCGCGCGCATTGACGCCATCGGCATGCAGTATCACCAGTTTCACAAGCGTGAGGTGGAATATGAAAAGACCCGCGTGAGCTACGACCCCGTTCAGCTTTATCGCCACATGGATCTGTACGCGCAGTTCGGCAAGCCGTTGCAGGTCACCGAGGTGACCGTTCCCGCTTACTCATGGGAGGCGGAGGACGAGGAGATCCAGGCCGAAATTTTGAGAAACCTTTATTCCATCTGGTTCTCGCACCCGAATATGGAGCAGATCGTCTATTGGAATCTGGTGGATGGCTACGCCCACGTATGGGATCCCGACCCCGAAAAGATCCGCGCCTCGCAGGGGAATATGACCCTTGGCGAGAACTACTACCACGGCGGCCTGCTCCGCTTTGATATGACCCCCAAGCCCGCATTCTTTGTCATCAAGGATCTGATCGAAAAGAGATGGCACACTGAAGCGGAAATGTCCACCAACGGTATGGGAAAAGCGCAATTCAAGGGCTTTTTTGGTAGGTACGAGGTCACAGTGGAGTATGGCGGCAAGACCGTTACCAAGGAAATAAATCTTGCCAAAAAGGGAAGAGATAAGTTTGAACTGATCGTATAAGGAGAGACACTATGCATTTCAATAACAGAGATGAGATTATCGCCCTGACCCCACAGTGGAAGGGGGAGAGATTGCCCGACGGTCGCCCCAAGGTGGAGGAAAAGTATCTGAAGGCGCTTCGCACCCTGACGCTGGAGGAGGTCTGGAAGCCCATCTTTGTCAAGGGCTATGAGAGCCAGTTTGAAGGGAGATTGCACACGTTGCACAGCGACGGCAGAAAGCTGATCGGCCGCGCCGTGACTGCCATTTATTGCCCCTACCGCCCCGATCTGGACGAGGTTACCAAGGATGTGGGCAGAAGCGAGGGCAGAACCGGTACTTACAATCAGTGGGTCATCGACAATCTGATGGAATATGATGTCCCTGTGATTGATATGTATGACAAGATCTATAAGGGCACATTCCTTGGCGGCAATCTGACCACCGCGCTGAAGAATAAGACCAAAAACGAGAATGGCGGTGCCGTGATCTGGGGCGGTATCCGGGATACCGAGCAAATGCTGAAGGTAGAGGATACACAAGTGTATTACCGTGGCATTGATCCCACTCCCATCCGTGATTTCATCATGACCGGCTACAATACCGTGACCCGTATTGGCAACGCGGTCTGCATGCCCGGTGACGTGGTGTTCGGTGCGGGCGGCGGCGTGCTGTTCATTCCCGCCCATCTTGTGGAGGAGGTTGTCGGCGGTGCGGCAAAGACCCAGGTGAAGGATATTTTCGGCTTTGAGATGATCAGCCAGAACAAGTTTACCACCGCCCAGATCGACCGCAACACCTGGACCAAAGAGATGCTGGATCTCTTGCTGGATTTCATCCGGACCGATGATCGCGCCGCGGCTTATCGCGACCTGGATTGGTCTCACGAATACGACCTCGCCATCAACGGCGACCCCAACGATACCCAGTCCTCGCTTTGATCCGATAAAAAAGACAGAGAGCATTCACACGCTTTCCTTAACGTTAGGAACGCTGACGCTCTCTGTCTTTTTTGGTTTTAGAAGCAGATCTTGCCGGGGTTGAGGATATTCTTCTCGTCAAACACCCGCTTGATGCCCTGCATCAGGGCAATGGGCGTTTCGCCGTACTGCTTTTTTAGATATTCCTTTTTTGCGTAGCCGATGCCGTGCTCGCCCGAGACAAGGCCGCCCAGCTCTTCCGCTTTTTGATACATCCGGTCAAAGCAAAGGGAGAGCGTCTTTTTCCAATCCGCATCGGAAAGGGCATCCCGACAGATGTAAACGTGCAGATTGCCGTCCCCCGCGTGGCCGAAGCTGGGGATACGTACCTTGTATTCGTCAGCCAGAGCGTGGGTGAACTTGATGAAGGCATCCACCTTGTTGACCGGTACGACAACGTCACATTCATCCATTTCGGTGGTAGAGGCCTTGATGGCTTCCAAAAAGGCGCCTCGCGCGGACCAGACCGATTTCTTGCGCTCCTCGGTATCCACGATATAGGCATCCAACGCGCCAATTTCAAGGCAAAGATCGGCAACTGTTGCCATATCCTTTTCTACTTGCGCATCGCTATTGCCGTCAAAGGTTAGCAGAATGTAGGCATCGCTTTTGGTATCGGGGAATTTTTTGCCCAGATAATCCTCAGAAAACAGAATGGTGTCCCGGGACATATACTCAATAGCGGTGGGGATTACCTTAGAACAGATGATCTTCGGTACCGCCTCAATGGCGCTTTTCATGTCAGGGAAGGGGACAAGCAGGCTGACCGAAACCTTGGGTAGCGGAACCAGCTTTAAAACCGCCTCGCAGATGATGCAAAGGGTGCCCTCGGAGCCGATGACCAAATCCTTTAAACTATAGCCGGAGCTGTTCTTAGCGACCGCTTGACCAAGGGTTAGGATCTCGCCGTTTGGCATGACGACCGTCAGTGAGCGGACGTAATCTCTGGTCACGCCGTACTTCACCGCCCGCATGCCGCCGGCGTTGGTCGAGATGTTACCGCCGATGGTGGCCGACTTCTCGCCGGGATCGGGGGGATAGAGGAAATCGTTTTCCTCGGCAAAAGCGGCAAGCTCCATGAGAAGCACACCGGGCTGAACCGTAACGGTTAAACGGTCCTTATCCAAAGAGAGAATTTTGTTCATCTTGGTGGTTTCCAGCAGTATGCCGCCTTTCACCGGCACTGCCGCGCCGACTAAGCCTGTGCCGCTGCCGCGTACCGTCACCGGAATATTGCGGGTAAAGGCGTGCTTCATCACCGCCGCCACCTGATCGGTGGTGCGCACCCGTACCAGCGCCTCAGGCATATGCGAGATACCGCCCAGCTCATCGTGGGCATAATCGGGATTGATGGCGTCGCCGCATAGGACCTCCAGGCCCTCAATTTGCCGCAATGCGGCAATATCCTGCGCTGTCATCTTGTTATACATGGCGACCCTCCTTTACCTTTTCGATCAGTCGGGGGAGAATTTCGTTCACGTCTCCTATCAAACAGTAGTGCGCAATATCAAAGATGGGGGCATTTCGATCCGTGTTGACTGCCACAATGCAATCCGAGGCCTTCATGCCTGCCGCAAACTGTACCGCCCCCGAAATACCGAGGCAGATGATCAGCTTGGGCTTGACGGTTCTGCCGGAAAGACCGATCTGACGCTTGGCGTCAAAAATATTGCTTTCCACCATGGGTCTTGTGCAGGCGACGACGCCGCCCAGCAGATCGGCAAGCTCCTTGGCGCCCTGGCGCAAGCTTTCGGAAGAAGCGCCGCGGCCTACAGCTACGATCACATCCGCCTCAGCAATGTCAATATCCTTGGGTTTTTCGAAGGATGCCAAAACGTCAATCGCGGATTTTCTCATCTTGTCAGTGACCGTCATCCCGATCACCTGTCCGGTTGGACACGGGGTAGGCGCAGGCTCGGCAAACACCTTATAGCGCACGGTACAGAATTGCGGTCTGGTGTTGGGGGTAATGATTTGCGCCATGATATTGCCGCCGAAAGCGGGGCGAATCTGTACCAGATCGGTGTTTTCTTTCATTTCCAGTACCGTACAGTCAGCGGTGAGGCCGGTACGACAGCGCGCTGCCACGCGAGGGGCAAGTTGCCGCCCCAGATTTGTGGCGCCCACCAGCACCGAGGAGGGCTTTTCTTTTTCGATAAAGTCGCAGAATGCTGCCGTATAAGGCTCAATGCGAAATTCGGCAAAGGCGGGATCGTCATACAAGAAGACCTTGTCTACGCCGTAAGCAAGTAGCTCCTGCGCCTGTTTTTTCATCCCGTTGCCGATCATAATGGCATAAACAGGGTGCCCTGTCACGCCGGCCAGCTCCTTGGCCTTGCCGCAAAGCTCCAGGGTGACGCGGTGAAGCTTTCCGCTGGAGCAATCCGCGTAAACGCATATACCTCGCCAAAGAGATTTGTCTATTTTTTGTACCGTTTCCTCTTCAAAGGTGACAAGCCCCTCGCCCTTGCGTACGCACATTTTGCACATTTTGCAAGCGGAGTTGATTTCTAATTTGCTGTCCTGATATGTAATGGCGTTAAAGGGGCAGAGCTTTACCAATGCCGCCGCCTTTTCAGGGGTAACTTTTTCATGATGTATGATCAATTTTCCCATTTTTACCCCCTCCTTATACCAGTTTTTTGTCACGAAGCAGCTGATACAGCGCTTCTGCCTGCTCGTCGGCGGTACCGGCTATGTCGTGTTTTTGATCGTTTTTCTCGGGAGGGAAAATGCGCTCCACTTGGGTTGCCGAGCCATTCAAGCCGTAATGGGTGGGATCCTGATCTTCAAAATCGGCAAAGGAGAGAAATTTGACTGTGCCCTCGGTTAAGGTCTTTTTGATCTTATAAGAGGGCAGTCGGGGCGTGTTAATATCCCCGTCTACCGAAATAAGGCAGGGGAACGACACGCTCATTTGCACATTTTTGTCGTCAAGCGAGGCGGTCAGATAGATCTTGCCATCTTGTATGTCTTCGACCGACAACACCCCCGAAACATTGGCAAGCCCCATATATTCCGCTACCTCGGCACCCACCTGAGCGGTATCACCGTCGGTGGTCTGCTTGCCGCAGACGATCAGGTCATAGCTGCCGGATTTTTGTATCCCTTGAGAGAGAGTATAGGCGGTTGCCAATACATCGGCACCCGCAAATTTGCGGTCCGAAAGCACTGTGCCGCCGGCAGCACCCATGCAGACCGTCTCCTCAATGACCGCTCTCGCCTGTGGCGGGCCCATGGTGATGCTCTCTACCGTGCCGCCGTATTTTTCCGCCAGCGTGAGGGCGGTTTCAATGGCATAAAGATCATAAGGATTGATCTTGCTTTGCACACCGCTTCGCTTCAACACACCGGTAACCGGATCCACCTCGACATGATTGGAGCCGGGCACCTGCTTGACACAGACCAAAATCTTCATCGAATGCCTCCGTTTTAAGAATGATATACAATAAAATTATATCATATTTTTCTTTGATGTTCAATATATCCGGTAAATAAATGTATTCTCCGCTTATTTTGCGCAAGATCCTTCCCGAAAAGGCGAGCGCTAAGCAAGCGAAAGCCCCATTCGCGCGGCGAATGGGGCTTTCGTATCATTTTTGCTGGTATTCCTCGGCCAGCGCCGCAAAAGCGGGCAGAGCGTTCTTTACACGCGCGTAATCGGTGCAGTAAGCAATGCGCACATAGCCGCTAACGCCGAAATCGTCGCAGGGAACCACCAGGAGCTCATGCTTTTTTGCTGCCTCATAGAAGCGGTAGGCATCCTTCTCCAAAGCCCTCACAAAGAGGTAAAAGGCGCCGTCTGGCTTGACGCACTCATAGCCGTAGGCGGTCAGACTATTGTAGAGCAGATCGCGATTCTTTTTATAGGCCTCCACGTTCACCTTGGCTTCCAGACAGTTGGCGATAACCTGTTGAAAAAGACTGGGAGCGCAGACATAGCCAAGCGATCTGCCGGCGCCGCAAACGGCAAGATAGATGCTTTTTGCATCCTCCATCTGAGGGCAAACCGCTATGTAGCCGATACGCTCACCGGGCAAAGAGAGCGACTTGGAATAGGAGTAACAAACCAGTGTGTTAGGGTAATAATTCATGAGGTAGGGAACAGAAACATCGGCATAAACCAGCTCACGGTAAGGCTCGTCGGCGATCAGATAGATCACCTTGCCGTATTCCTTGGATTTACGCTCCAAAACCGCGCAAAGGGCACGGATGGTCTCCTCGGAGTAAACAACACCGCTGGGGTTGTTGGGGGAGTTGACAATGACCGCCTTGGTGTGCTCGTTGATCTTGCTTTCAAAATCTGCAATATCTACCTGAAAGGTTTTTTCGGTCGGTTGGCTGATGACGATCTTACCGCCGGCGTTTTCAATGAACACACGATACTCGGTAAAGAAGGGGGCGAAAACGACGCACTCGTCACCCTGTCCCTCCTCGATAACCGCCTTTAGTGAGATAGAAAGAGAAGCGGCGGCGCCGCAGGTCATATAAAGCAGGTCGGGGGACATCTCCACACCAAAATCGCGGGTGATACGCTCTGCGATGGCGCGGCGCACATTGGCATCGCCTTGGGCGGAGGTATAACCGTGCAAAAGCACCGAATTTTGCGTATCCAACAGATGGCGGATGGCGTCATTGACCTCGGTAGGGGCAGGAACACTGGGGTTGCCCAGACTGAAATCAAACACCTTGTCGGCGCCGATCTCGGCTGCTCTTTGCTTGCTATATTCAAAAATCTCACGGATGATCGAGCGCTTATTGCCAAGCGCAAACATTTTTTGATTGTAACCCATTCTAAATTACCTCATTCCAAGGAGCCTCTTCGCGTTTTGAAAGAAGAGCTTGTCCTCTGTCTTTTTGCCCAGCGCGAAGGAGCGCAAAATTTCTACATCCCTCTCGATACTGCTCCAGGGTGAGTCGGTAGCGAACAGAACGCGATCTTCACCGTGCTTTTGCAGGATCTCACGGAACAGCTGGGGGGTGATAAAGCGCAAAATATACGCCGTATCAAAATAAACGTCAAGGCCGCACAGGGTTTTTACTACCTCTTCAAGCATCTCGTTGGCACCATAGTGAGCCAACACCAGCTTGCTGTAGGGAACAGCCTCGATCAGCCGCTTGGCGCGGCTTGGGGGACAACGCACCGGCAGGCCGCGGTAGGCACCATCAACGCCGGCGTGTGTGACAACGATCAACCCATGCCGCTTGGCGGCTGTCAAAATCTGCACATAACCCGCGTCGTCGATAAAGGTTTCCTGATAATCGGGGTGGAGCTTAACGCCAAGAAAGCCGTTTGCGGCGATCCAAGCCATTTTTTCCTCGATCCGCTCGCATTTCGGGTGAATGCCCGCAAAAGAAATCAGCCGCCGCGGCTGATTTGCGAAGGTGCGGTTGATCTCGGTGGCAAAGCGGTTGACGCTGTCAAACTGGGAAGGACTGGTTAAAACAGGCAAGGTGATAGCCAGATCCGCCGCGCCCTTTTTCATCTCAGACAGCAGTCCGTCGACAGAGCCGTTCGAAAAGGGCGGAATGCCGCCCTTTTTTGATAGCAGATCAATGGTTTTTTGCGCGATTTTGTCGGGGAAGATGTGCGTGTGAAAATCAATAATCATTTAAGAGCCTCTTTGATTAAATGTTAGAAAGCTCCTCGCAGGAAATGGTATCAACGCCGTTGTCGGCAAGGATCTTATCTGTTTTTTGAATATCCGAAGCCTTTAACACCACATAGGCCTCGTCGGATTCGATGGAAAGGCCGTACATGTATTCAATGTTGATCTTGTTGTCGTCAATGATTTTTAAAAGGCTCTGTAAGCTGCCTACCTTGTGGGGGATTTTGATGATTGAAACATCAGAGAGCAGAGAAGAGAAGCCGCTTTCCGAAAGCTTTTCCTTTCCCTTGGCAGCGTTGTCCACAATCAGGCGGAGCAAGCCGTACTCGGTGGTGTCGGCAAGGCTGAGAGAGAGAATATTGACATCATTCTCCTTGAGTACATTCAACACCTCAGAAAGTCTGCCGGATCTGTTTTCAATGAATACAGTCAACTGCTTTGCAAACATAGTAGGATCCTCCTTTATCAGTACAATTTGCGCTTATCAATGACGTGAACAGCCTTGCCCTCGCTACGCACCAGGGTTTGGGGCTCTACGATCTTGATTTTGGCGTTAATGCCAAGCGCTTGTTGAATTACGTGAGCAATCTTTTTGGTCATGGTTTCAATGGCGCGGATCTCGTCAGTGTAGTACTTGGGGTCCAGCTCCACCTGAATTTCCAGTGTGTCCAGATTGTTTACACGGTCCACGACCATCATATAGTGAGGGGTAACCTCCTCTACCTCGATGAGCGCTGCCTCCACCTGGCTTGGGAATACATTGACACCGCGGATGATCAGCATATCGTCCACACGTCCCTTGAAGCGGGAGATGCGGGCACTGGTACGGCCGCATTCGCACTGGGCGTGGTCGATGCTGGTCAGATCCTTGGTCCTGTAACGGATCATGGGGATACCCTCCTTGGTAAGGGTGGTAAAGGCCAGCTCGCCGGTTTCGCCGTCCGCAACCGGAGAGAGGGTGGCGGTGTTCAGCACTTCGGGGTAAAAGTGATCCTCGCAAACATGAAGGCCCTTGTGGTAAGCACAGTCGCAGGCCACACCCGGACCCATGATCTCACTGAGACCATAAATATCGTAGGCTTTGATATGCAGTCTTGTTTCGATTTCGTGGCGCATCTTTTCGGTCCAGGGCTCCGCGCCGCAGATGGCTGCCTTCAGCTTGATCTGATCCAGCAGACCCTCGCTTGCCAGCACCTCGGAGATGTGCAACAGGTAAGAGGGGGTACAGGCAATAGCGGTGGCACCGAAGTCTACCATCATGGTCGTCAGCTTTTTGGAGTTGCCGGTGCTCATCGGTACAACGGTCGCGCCGATTTTCTCGGCACCGCCGTGGGCCCCAAGGCCGCCGGTAAAGAGGCCGTAGCCATAAGCGATCTGTACAATGTCGTCCTTGCCGACGCCCGCCATGGTCAGGCATCGTGCCACGCACTCAGACCAAACATCCAGATCGTAGCGGGTATAGCCCACAACGGTGGCCTTTCCGGTGGTACCGCTGGAGGCGTGGATGCGAACGATTTCAGAGTTTGGAACGGCAAAAAGCCCAAACGGGTAGTTGTCGCGCAGGTCGTCCTTGGTGGTAAAGGGCAGCTTGGTAATATCCTCAATGCTCTTAATATCGCCGGGCATGAGGTCAATAGCTTGCATCTTTTTGCGGTAGAATTCTACATTGTGATAAACATAGTCTACCAATTTGACCAGTCGTTTGCTTTGCAGAGCGGTCATTTCGTCTCTGCTCATGCACTCTTTTGTTTCATTCCAAATCATAGTTATTCCCCCTTAGCGCTTTGCCTCATACCCGCAAAGGAAAGCTTTTTTGTTGATTTCAATGGTTTTGGCGGGAACAGTGGTTTCTACCGTTTTCAGCCAGGTATCAAGGTCAAAGCCGATATAGCTTGCGGCATATCCCAGTACTACCGAGTTGAGCACCTTGCTGTTGCCCAGCTCTAAGGCGATCTTTTGACCGTCAATGGCACAGACCTGGTGGCGCTCGGAAAGTGTTTCCAAAATGTCAGCGGGGTATTCCTTGGCGCCGATCACCACTGTCATCGGGTCAATACGGCAGTCGTTGACCACCAACACGCCGTCTTTTTTTAGAAAATGCGCGTAGCGGAGTGCCTCCAGGCGTTCAAAGGCGATGATCACGTCTGCCTGGCCCTCTTCCACGACCGGTTCGCTGACCTTTTCACCAAAGCGGACAAAGGTTACCACGCTACCGCCGCGCTGTGCCATACCGTGTACCTCAGAAATCTTGACGTCAAGGCCCATCGAAAGGGCTGTTTTACCGATAATTCTACTGGTCAGCAGGGTACCCTGGCCGCCCACACCTACGATCATAATATTTTTTGTCATGACTTATCTCTCCACTACCTTAATGGCATTGAATTTGCAGTAGTTCTGGCAAAGACCGCAGCCGTTACACATGGTCGCGTCAATCCTTACCTTGCCGTCCTCACCCTTGGTCATAGCAGGGCATCCGATCCTCATGCAGGCACCGCATTTGCGGCACAGCTCGGCATCCACCACACACTTGTTCGGGAACTTTTGACCTTTCAGCAGTACGCAGGGGGATTTGGTGATGATTACGGTGAGGGTATCACTTGCCACACTCTCGCGGATCACCTGCTCCAAGCCCTTCACGTCAAAGGCGTTGATCTCGATCACGTTCGGCACGCCGACCGAGCGGCAGAGCGCGGCCAGATCAATGGCGTAGGTCTCCTCGCCCTTCAGGGTCTTACCGGTGGCGGCGTGATCCTGATGCCCGGTCATACCGGTGGTGCGGTTGTCCAGAATCATTACGGTGCCGGTGGATTTGTTGTAGACCATATTGATCAGCGAGTTGATGCCGGTATGTAGGAAGGTGGAGTCACCGATCACGGCGACCCAGTTCTTGATATAATCCTTGCCCTTGGCCTTTTCCATGCCGTGCAGAGCGGAAATGCTGGCACCCATGCAGATGGTGGTATCAATGACGCCGAGGGGGGCGACAGCGCCAAGGGTATAGCAGCCAATGTCGCCGGAGGCGTGGATTTTCAGTTTATTCAGTACCGAGAAGATGCTTCTGTGGGGGCAACCGGGGCAAAGGATAGGCGGGCGGTTGGGCGCTTCCTGTTTTTCAAACACGGCATCATCCTTGCCAAACAGCACACGGCGCAGCAGATTGGCGCTGTATTCGCCCTGACGGGTGAAGCACTCCTTGCCCTTGACATCAAGTCCCCAGGCGCGGATCTGCTCTTCGATGACCGGCTCCAGCTCCTCAAAAACGTAGACGGTTTCTACTTCCTTTACAAAATTTTCAATCATCTCACGGGAAAGGGGATTTACCAAGCCCAATTTTAATACGCTGGCATCAGGGCAAACCTCTTTTACGTACTGATAAGCGATACCGCAAGTGATAAAGCCGATCTTTTTGTCCCCCATTTCCACGCGGTTGACGGGGAAGGTAGCGGCGTCGGCTGCCATCCGTTTTTCTCTGTCCTCGACCACCAGATGTCTGCCGATGGCGGAGGCGGGCATCATCACGTATTTGGGAACGGTGCGCTCATAGGGCTTATCGGCTACCTCCACACGGTCGCACAGCTCGACGGTGCTTTGCGAGTGCGCCAGCTTGGTGGTGGTACGCAGGATGACGGGGGTGTCATATTTTTCGCTGAGCTCATAAGCGTATTTCATAAAGTCCTTGGCCTCTTGGCTGTCGGAGGGCTCCAGCACTGGAACGTGAGCGGAGCGGCCGATCATGCGGGTGTCCTGCTCGTTTTGCGAGCTGGCAAGGCCGGGGTCGTCGGCGACCACCAGAACAGAACCGCCGTTTACACCGGTGTAAGCAAAGGTGTAAAGAGGATCGCTTGCCACGTTCAATCCCACGTGCTTCATGCACGCCATACTACGCACACCGGAAATCGAGGCGCCGATGGCAACCTCAGCGGCAACCTTTTCGTTGGGTGCCCATTCGGTGTAGATTTCGTCGTATTTTGCCAGATATTCGCTGATTTCGGTGCTCGGCGTTCCGGGATAAGCACTGGAAAGCTTTACGCCTGCCTCAAAGGCGCCTCTCGCGATCGCCTCGTTACCGAGCATGATTGTTTTGTTTGCCATGATTTTATACTCCTCTTAAGTCCTTTACTCGTTTTGCTTTGCCTTCAAAGCGTTGCAACGTGTTGGGAGATTCCAGCATGATCTTGGCATCCAGTCCCAGCACGATCTTGATCTTTTCCCGAACAGCGCGGGTGATTCGCTCCAGCTCAGAGAAGGAATCGGTGCTTTGCGCCAACTCGACCTTAATGGTCAGTTTATCCAGATAGCCCTCGCGCTCCAGAATGATTTCATAGTGGGGGCCCAGCTCCGCAAAGGAGAGAACGACTTCCTCGATCTGGCTGGGGAAGACGTTGACCCCGCGGATTTTGAGCATGTCGTCGCTTCTGCCGGAGAGGTTCTCCATGCGGCAGAAGGTGCGGCCGCACTTGCAGGGCTCATAGTACAGGCGGGTAATATCTTTGGTTCTGTAGCGAATGAGCGGGAGTCCCTCTTTTTTGATACAGGTAATGACCAGCTCTCCCTTCTCGCCCGCGGGCAATACCTCGCCGGTGATGGGATCAATAATTTCCGGGATGAAATAGTCCTCATTGATATGCATGCCGCAATGCTCCAAACACTCACCGGAAACGCCGGGGCCCATCAGCTCACTCATACCGTAGTTGGAGGTGATCAAAATGTCCTTTCCCCAAAACTTATGCATTTCCTCACGCATGGCATCCGTCAAAAGCTCGCTGCCAACAAGGGCGATCTTTACCTTCAGATCCTTGACCGGATCCAGCCCCATCTCTCTTGCCACTTCAGCAAGGCGCAGAGCGTAAGAGGGGGTCGCTACCAGCAAAGAGGTCTCAAAATCCTGCATGTACATGATCTGCTTTTGCGAATTGCCGGTGGAGGAGGGCACAATGGCGGCGCCGATCTTTTCCAAGCCGTAGTGCAGACCAAGGGCACCGGTAAACATGCCGTAGCCAAAGCAGATCTGCGCCGTGTCCTTCGCGCTGGCACCGCCCATGCAGGCAATGCGAGAGACACATTCGGTCCAGGTTTCAAGATCGCCTTGGGTATAACCTACTACGGTGGGCTTGCCGGTGGTGCCGCTGGAGGCGTGAATGCGCACCAGGCTGTCACGGTCAACGGCAAAGAGCCCAAAGGGATAATTGTCACGCATGTCTTGTTTTGTAACAAAGGGGAGCTTGGCGAGGTCCGCGAGGCACTTGATGTCCTCCGGCTTCACGCCCGCTTCGTCCATTTTCTTTCGGTAAGGGGCAACATGCTCATACACGCGATGTACGGTTTCCTGCAATCGCTCTAATTGTAATTTCTCAATTTGCTCTCTGGGGAGCGTTTCTTCTTTTGACCAGATCATGGGGAACACCTTTCACTTTATTTGATTTCATCTTCAATCGGTTTGTCAAATGCTTCATAAAGAACGGCATCGTCCGGCCTTTTGGTGCAAAGGCTGACGATAACGGTGATAGCCAGCGAGAAAAGCATACAGATCGCGCCGATCATGGGGGAGGTGGCGACGCCGGATTTCAGTGCCGCGCCCAAGGTGCAGTGCCAACCGTTCTTATCAAAGCCGAAAATAAAGATCAATGCCACGGTCAGCACAAGCGAGCTGATGATAGAAGTCCATACGGCAGGCTTGGTCACCCGTTTCCATACCACACCCAATACATAGGGGCCGATGAAGCAGCCGGCAAGTGTGCCCCAACTGATGCCCATCATATAGGCAATGGCGGCAATGCCGAACTTTTCGTTCAGAATGGCAAGAACCACCGAGATCACTACGAAGGCAAGGCAAAGCACACGCATGACGATATTGACGCGCTTGTCGTCAGCCTTTTCGTTGATCTTGCCCTTATAGAGGTTTACCGCGATGACCGATGCGCTTGCCAGCGACACAGAGGAGAGGGTAGACATACTGGCGGAGAGGATTAGCACCGCGATGACACCGGTCAGACCAACCGGAATGGCAAGATTGAGCATGGTAGGGATTACGTTGGCATCTGCCACACCCTGCGTTTCAGGGAAGAAGTGGCTGAGAGCACCGGTGAAATAGGCGACAAAGCCGATGATCAAGGCAAAGGCGGTGCTGACGACAACGCCCTGATGAATGGCTTTTTTGTCGCGGATGGCGTAATATTTGTGGATGGTTTGGGGGAGTGCCCACACGCCCAGCGAGGTCAGCAGGATGAGCGAGATCAGCGACATCGTACTGCCGTACAGTCCCTTGCTCTCGGCGCCAAAGGTCACCCAAGCAAGATTGGGGTCGGTAGCGATCTTGGAAATATCCCAGTTGATGTTGTCATGATTCATAAAGCAGAGAATCATGCAAACCACGCCGATGATCATAATGATGCCCTGGATGAAGTCGGAGAGCGCGGTGGCAAAGTAGCCGCCGAAGAAGAGGTAAACAGCGGTCAGCGCGGCAAGGGCGATCATGACCACCCAGCCGGGGATGCCAAATACGATCTCAAACAGACTGCTCAGGCCGTTATAAACCGATGCGGAGTAGGGAATAAGAAATATAAAGATGATCACCGCGCAGACCAGTTTGAGATTTTTGCTGCCATAGCGCTTTTCAAAAAAGTCGGGCATGGTTTTGGAGCCAAGGCGCCGGGTCATGTTCTTGGTGCGCTTTGCCAGCACCAGCCAGGCGATCAGAGTGCCGATGATGGCGTTGCCGATGCCGATCCAAACCGAGGCGAGACCGAAGGAGCGACCGAACTGCCCCGCGTACCCGATAAAGATAACGGCGGAAAAATAGGTGGTGCCGTAAGCAAAAGCGGTCATCCATCCGTTCAGCCCCTTTTTGCCGGCCAACAAAAAGTCATTGACAGAGCCGGAGCGGTTTTTGGTATAGATTGCAACCCCTATCATGGAAAGGGCATATAAAATCAAAATCAAACAGTCCCAAAACATAAGTAAAACTCCTGATGCGCAATAAGAATATATTTCCATAGACTAATATGAAAACAAAGCATGTAAAATTATAGCATGTTTTGCGCTTATTGTCAATATGACTTCTATCTTTTTCTCTATCATTTCGACTTCGCAAAACCGAGCATTTTTCGGTGTGAGACAAAAAGCGGAGTAGCCGCAAAACAATTGTAAAGAATGACAGCCTCCTTCCGGTTGTCAATATTGTTATGTTTGAACAATGTAAGGGCTTTTTTGAGGGAGGTGTGGTGATGTATGCACAAAAACAGCAGTCGAAAAGAGGGGGATTTTGCGTTTTAAATACCATTTGTCCATTTTCACTATTGCTTTTTTGCTTGAGCCGTGGTATAATAAAAGCATAATGGGTTATTTGTGCGCTGTCACTGCGTATCCGCGCGGAAGATCTGCGCATGTGAGCAACGAAATTTATTCAGGAGGCATTTTTATGAAAGGTATTATCCTTGCAGGCGGCTCCGGGACACGTCTGTATCCCTTGACCCGTGTGACCAGTAAGCAGCTACTGCCTGTTTATGACAAGCCCATGATCTATTACCCTCTTTCGGTTTTGATGCATGCGGGCATTCGTGACATTCTGATTATTTCCACCCCCGACGATGTCCCGAGATTTGAAAATCTGTTCAGGGACGGTAGCGACTTCGGTATTCGCTTGCAGTACGCCGTGCAGGAAAAGCCGGAGGGGCTTGCTCAGGCTTTTTTGATCGGCGAGGAGTTCATCGGCGATGATTGTGTCGCTATGGTTTTGGGTGATAATATTTTCGCGGGCTACGGTCTGCGCAACCGTGTGCGTAAGGCGGTACAGATGGCCAAGAGTGGTGAGTCTACCGTTTTTGGTTATTATGTGGATGATCCTCATCGTTTTGGTATCGTGGAATTTGACGCGGAGGGCAGGGCAGTCTCGATCGAGGAAAAGCCGGAGGCTCCCAAGAGCAACTATTGTGTGACCGGCCTGTACTTCTATAGCAACGATGTGGTGCGGTACGCCAAGGAGATCAAGCCCTCTCCCAGAGGAGAGCTGGAGATTACCGACATCAATCAGCGCTATCTCGCCGAGGGCAGATTGCAGGTGGAAGTGCTGGGCCCCGGGTTTACCTGGCTGGACACCGGTACGCACGAGAGCTTGGCAGAGGCCACCGATTTTATTAAAAACGTAGAGACTCACCAGCACCGTAAGATCGCGTGCTTGGAGGAGATCGCATATACCAGCGGTTGGATTTCAAAGGAGCAGGCGTTGGAGCTGTGCGATAAACTTAACAATCAATACGGTGAATACGTGAGAAACGTTGTCAACGGAAAATTTGTTGACGGCACCTATAAGACGGAGTAAGGAGCGATTTGCTATGACGATCATTGTAACCGGCGGCGCCGGCTTTATCGGGGGAAATTTTGTTCACTATATGTTGAAAAAGTATCCGGAGGATCGGATTGTTTGTCTTGACAAGCTGACCTATGCCGGTAATATGTCTACACTCGCGTCCGTCATGGATGACCCAGGGTTTCGCTTTTGCAAGACTGATATTTGCGACCGTGAGGCGGTGTATGCAATTTTCGAAGAGGAAAAGCCGGACGTGGTGATCAATTTTGCCGCAGAAAGTCACGTGGATAGAAGCATCGAAAATCCCGAGGTCTTTTTGCAGACCAACATTCTTGGTACCCAGGTGCTGATGGACGCTTGCCGGAAATACGGTATTAAGCGTTATCATCAGGTTTCTACCGATGAGGTCTACGGCGATCTTCCCTTGGACAGACCTGATCTGTTCTTTACCGAGGAAACACCCATTCACACCAGCTCACCCTATTCCAGTTCTAAGGCGGGTGCTGATCTGCTGGTGTTGGCCTACCATAGAACCTATGGATTGCCGGTTACCATCAGCCGTTGCTCCAATAATTACGGCCCCTATCATTTTCCTGAAAAGCTGATTCCGTTGATGATCGCTAACGCACTCAACGATAAGGCGTTGCCCGTTTACGGCGAGGGGCTTAACGTGCGCGACTGGCTCTATGTAGAGGATCATTGTAAGGCCATTGATCTGATCGTTCGCAAGGGACGTGTGGGTGAGGTCTACAATGTGGGCGGTCATAATGAAAAGCGCAATATTGACATTGTCAAGATTATTTTGCGGGAGCTGGGCAAGCCCGAGAGCCTGATCACCTATGTGGCCGATCGCAAGGGCCATGACATGCGTTACGCTATTGATCCCACCAAGATTCACAGCGAGCTTGGCTGGCTTCCTGAAACAAAGTTCGAGGACGGTATCAAAAAAACCATCCAATGGTATTTGGATAACAGAAAATGGTGGGAGGATATTATCTCGGGCGAGTATCAGAGCTATTACGACAAAATGTACGGAGATCGCAAATGAGAGTGTTTGTAACCGGCGTTGGCGGACAGCTTGGCCACGATGTTATCAACGAGCTGCAACAACGGGGCATTGAAGCGATTGGTAGCGATATTTCTGCCGATAACCCCATGAACGGTATGAGATATTTGCCGCTGGACATTACCGATCGTGCGGCCGTTGTGCGCACGCTGAACGAAGTTAAACCCGATGCCGTGATCCATTGCGCCGCCTGGACGGCAGTGGATCTTGCCGAGGATGAGGATAAGAAAGCGTTGGTGCGCGCCGTTAACGCAGACGGTACCCGTCATATTGCCGAGGCTTGCAGGGATTTGGATTGCAAGATGGTCTACATCAGCACCGACTATGTCTTTGATGGTCGGGGCGAAACCCCATGGGATCCCGATTGCAAGGATTATGCGCCCTTGAGTGTGTATGGCCAGACCAAGTTGGAGGGGGAGCTTGCTGTTTCCTCTCTGTTGGAAAAATATTTTATTGTTCGCATTGCTTGGGTTTTTGGTGTCAATGGTAAGAACTTTATCAAAACCATGCTGAACGTGGGAAAAAAATATGATACCGTTCGTGTGGTTTGCGATCAGGTAGGAACCCCTACCTATACCTTGGATCTTGCTGTTTTGCTGGCAGATATGATCGAAACCGAGCGGTACGGCTATTATCATGCCACGAATGAGGGCGGCTTTATCAGCTGGTATGATTTTACCTGCGAAATTTTCCGTCAGGCGGGCTATACCACCAAGGTGGTGCCGGTCACTACGGCGGAATACGGCCTTTCCAAGGCCGCCAGACCCTTTAATAGCCGTCTGGATAAATCAAAGCTGATCAGGGAAGGTTTTACGCCTCTGCCCACTTGGCAGGATGCGCTTTCCCGCTATCTCAAGGAAATGAAGGAGTGAGGTCATGGGACAAATCAAGGTAACGCCGGCCCCTATTCGTGGGCTTTACATCATTGAGCCAACCGTTCACGGTGATAGCCGTGGCTATTTTATGGAGACTTACAGCCTGCGGGATATGACCGAGGCGGGACTTGATATGCATTTTGTGCAGGATAACCAGTCTATGAGCGTGAAGGGCGTTTTGCGCGGCCTTCATTTTCAAAAGGAGTATCCGCAAGGGAAGCTTGTCCGTGTGATCAAGGGGCGCGTGTTTGACGTAGCGGTGGATCTGCGCCGTGATTCCGAGACTTATGGCAAATGGTACGGCGTGGAGTTGACCGAGGAAAACAAAAAGCAATTCTACATCTCCGAGGGTTTTGCCCACGGCTTTTTGGTGCTCAGCGATACGGCGGAATTCTGCTACAAGGTCACCGATTTTTATCATCCGGGCGATGAGGGTGGCCTCGCGTGGAATGACCCCGCGATCGGTATCGAATGGCCGGAGCTTGTAGGGAACTATAAGAATTCCGCGGATAGTGAGGGCTACGCTCTTGCTGACGGCACGCCTTTGAATTTGAGTGATAAGGACAAAAAGTGGTTTTGCTTGAAGGACACTTTTGCTTTTTGAGATATGATGAAAATTGACGTTGTATGTCCCCTTTACTGCGCTGACGATGAGATTGACGGCGTGATTGCGGGGTTGAAGTCGCAAAGCAATATACAATTGCATAAGGTTGTGTTCCCAATCACCGACGACGGCGATGTTTCGGCTGTTGTGCAGAAGATCGAGAAGGCGGGCTTTGACTATTTTTGTGTGTCTTTGTCTGATTTTTCTCACAGCCTGACTCGGCAAAAAGCGATGATGGAGTACTGCGAGAGCGATGTGGTGCTGATGATGTCGCAGGATGTACATTTCGTGGATGAAAATGCTGTTTTCGCGTTGGTATCCGCCATAAATGAGATCACGGTGTACGCTTACGGCAGGCAAATATGCAAAAAAAAGACGATCGAAAAATATACCCGCGAGAAAAATTACGGTAAAGAAAGCCATACCGTGACTGCCGCCGATGTGGCATCAATGCAGCTCTCTGCTTTTTTTGCGTCGGATGCCTTTTCGGCCTATCATCGCCCCACGTTTGTGGCATTGAACGGCTACGACAATAGCCATATGATGATGAACGAGGATATGTATTACGCAAAAAAAATCATAGACAGGGGCTATAGCAAGGCCTATGTTGCCCAGGCGGTCGTAGAGCACTCGCACAGCTATGGCTTTAAGGCACTGTACGAAAGGTACCGCGCAACCGGCCATTGGTTTGCGGAACATCCGGAATTTGACAATTATAAAACCACTGATTCTGGCATGAAGCTGGCAAAATACGTTTTAAAGCGCGCCTTGCGGGATTTCAACGTTCCTGTTCTGTTTCGCTTTTTGCCTGATATGACGTCGAGATATTTGGGCATGAAAAAAGGAAAGAAGGGCTGACCCTTCAGGGTGATTTTATGAAAGTTAATGTTTTGTTATCCACTTATAACGGCGAAAAGTATTTGAGAGAGCAATTGGATAGCATTTTGGCACAAAGAGATGTTGATGTTTATCTCAATGTGGCGGATGACTGCTCGGTTGATTCTACTGCTGATATTCTTGCGGAATATAAGGAAAAGCACGAAAACTTTCATTATTGTGTCAACGAGAAAAATAAAAATTTTACATATAATTTTATTGATTTATTTTGGTCTGTTGCCGACTCAGACTTTGATTATTATGCGTTCAGCGACCAGGATGATGTATGGTTGCCCGACAAGCTGATTAGAGCCATTGAACAAATATCCGGGGCACAGGATCTGCCAAACGGCACGCTTTACTGCTCTAATCTTTTTGTGGCAGATAGCCAGTTAACCCCCAAGGGGCTCCAAGAAAACGAGAGCATTTTTAAGGCAGGCCACCGCAACTTCATGTTTGAAAACATTGCAACCGGGTGCACGATCGTATTTGACAAAAAATTCAAGGAGCACTGTTTAAAATATTACCCCAAAAACATTATTTTGCATGATTATTGGTTCTTTTTGATTGCCGCGTATACGGCGCAATATATATATGATTACAATGCGTATATTTTATACCGTCAGCACGAAAGCAACCAAATTGGAACAAACAAAAAATTAATGACAGCTGCAAATGTTAAAAAGTTCTTTTCCTATAGAGGACCTCAATCGCATCTGATCTCGGAATTGATCGAAGGCTTTCGGGATGATATTGATCCCGCGTATCAACAGAGCTTGATACAAGTCAGAGATTATAAACGCAAATTCAGATATAAGTTAAAGCTTCTATTTTCTGCTAAATGTCATTCCTTTGCTAAGACTTGCGTTTTGAAACTGAAAATATTATTCAATAAGCTCTGACGATAGAACAAATCAGAACACCAATAAGAGAATTTTACCGAAAAGGGGATCATTATGAAAGTTTTGGCAATTCATCTGCCCGCGTTTCATCAAATACCTGAAAATGATGAATGGTGGGGAGAGGGGTTTACCGAATGGGATAATGTCAAAAGCGGCACGCCGTTTTTTAAAGGACATTATCAGCCCATAAAGCCCATAGATGATTATTATTATGATCTGTCTAAAATGGAAGATATAGAATCGCAGTTTCGCATTGCTAACGAATACGGCGTACACGGTTTTATATTTTACCATTACTGGTTCGGTGACGGAAGAATGCTGTTTGAACGCCCCGTTGAGATGATATTGAACAACAAAAACATCAAAGGTAATTTCTGCTTTTGTTGGGCAAATGCCACATGGATCACCACTTGGCATGGTATGGATCCCAAAACTCTTATCGAGCAAAAATACGGTCGAGAGGAAGAATGGGAAAAGCATTTGAATTATTTTTTGCCTATTTTTTCAGATAATCGCTATATCAAAAAAGACGGCAAGCCGATGCTCTACATTTATAACCCTTCTCAAATCCCCCATTATGACGAGATGCTGGAATATTGGAACGGCCGGTTAAAGGAGGAGGGCTTTAACGGAATTTATATTGTTGAATATATTTCCTCTCACAATCGTGTCCTGCATTCTGAAAAGAGCGATGCGGTGATGGAATTTGAACCCTTGTACACCACATTCTTTGACATCTCCAAGTTCAATCTGGCCAAGCGTTTTATTTGCAAAAAGCTCAAGCGCGTGGATTACCAAAGCTATGATAAGCTATGGCGCTATAAGCTCAAGCGCACGCGCACTTACGGCGGGAAAACCATTCAAAAAAGCTGCTTTGTCGGATGGGACAACTCCGCGCGCAAGGGTAGAAACTCGATGATCGTAAAAGGCAATACACCGGAAAAATTTGGAAAGTATTTCAAAGCTTTGATCGATAGTAGCCGTACCGATGCGGACGATGAATTTATTGTTATCAACGCATGGAACGAATGGAGCGAGGGCGCCTATCTGGAACCGGATAGCAAGCACGGATACCGATATTTGGAGCAGATCAAAAACGCACTGAAAAAAGACGAGTGACAGAAATGAAAAAAGTTCTTGTAATGATGTCCACCTATAATGGACAATTCTATCTGAAGCAACAGCTGGACAGTCTCATTTCGCAAGAAGGTGTTGATCTCACTATTTATATTCGCGATGACGGTTCCGGCGATAACACCAAAGATATTATCAAGGAATATGCTACGCTTTATCCCTGCATCCAATATGAATTCGGCGAAAATCTGGGCTACGCAAAAAGCTTTTGGCGTATTTTTGAAATACAAGAAGCATACGACTACTACGCTTTTTGCGATCAAGACGATGTTTGGAAATCGGATAAGCTGATTCGCGCCATTACGAAGCTGGAAGAAATCGAAAAACATGATCAAATTCCCGCACTGTATGCAAGTGACGCGGTTTCGGTCGACAACGATATGCAGGTCCTTTCCGAAAAAACTTTCAATCCCCCCGGGGTTTTAAGCTTTTACAGATCGTTGCAAATTTCCACGGTGCCGGGATGTACATTTGTTTTTAATCGATACGCTTTCGAATTGGCCTCTTTGTATAAAGGCTTTATGGAATCTCACGATTGGGCATTGTATAATATCGTATCATCCTTTGGAAAGATTGTTTTGGATGATGAGAGCCGTATCCTCTATCGCATACACGGCAACAACACCATTGGCAAAACATCGCGCTTTCAGGTGTTGATGACCAAAATAAAGCGCCTGTTCAAAAAGCCGCCGAGAACGCGATCGCGTTTCGCGAAGGATTTCTATGATTGTTACAAAGACGGGTTATCTGCCGAATATGCTGATGCTGCCTATAAGCTTGGCTATTATCGGCTTTCTCGCAAAAAAGGCGCTTTGCTGTTTGACAGGCGTTTTAAAGGTTTAACATTTAAATTTATGGTTCTACTGAATAGAGTATGAGGAGCCTATGTTGCTAAATATTTTTTATTTATATGCTGTTGTATGGAGCGTGATATTGCTCTTATATGGCCTGGGATGGTCGGATCTATGCATTCGGTTAAGCGCGCCGATCGTGCTTTTCGTTTTGTTTATGATCTTGTCCTCTTTGGCGCTTGGATACCTGATGAGGAAAAAGTTTAAATTTCATAAATTGAGCGAAAACCCTCATAAAAAGCCGTTCGTTACCATTGCGTTAGTCCTTTTCTATATCATTGAATTTATTTGCGCAAAACATGTCCCTTTAATCTCGGTTATGACCGGAAACTCGTACAACGCGCAAGGCTTTTTTGGCATTCCGGTGGTGCATTCCTGGGTAACAGGCTTTTCCATTCTCTATGCCTTCTATTTGGCCTATTTGTTTTTTTGCTTCAAGAAAAAAGGTTTGATTTTTGAATATCTTGGCATTTTTAGTTACTTTTTGCTGCTGTTCCAACGCCAAAACATGTTGGTTGTGCTGCTTGGCGGGCTGTGGATTGGCGTCGCAAGTCTGGATTTCAAGCGTTTGAGCAGACGGAATAAGATTTTGCTTTGCGCCGGGGGCGTCGTTGCCATCATTGTACTTGCACTTCTTTTCGGCGTGGTCGGAAATGTGCGATACGGCTTATGGCAATGGTTTGATTCCTCTATGATCTGCGAGGTCGGCGCTATCAATGACAGGTGGCCGCCGTTTGTTCCCAAGCTAATGGCATGGGCATATGTGTATATGATCTCGCCGCTGGCAAACCTGCAATGCAACTATCTGGCGGGAATACAGGCGGGACTTACCTTTGCGGATTATATGTGGCAGCTTGTTCCCAGCTGTTTTGCAAACTATATACCGCACGTTTCAGCGGTCGATGTAAAGCTATTGCATCCCGCCTTGATCGTTTCTACGGCTTTTGTGGCTGTCTATCGCATTGGCGGAATAGGCGGCATGTTCGCGTTTTATTTTATCGAGATCGCACTGATTGTAGCGGTTGTATTTGCCACGCAAAAGCGCATAGAGCATTCTTGCGCATACTATATGGGGTTGTTCTATTTTTTCATGATGAACTTCTTTGATAATCCTGTTGCGTATGAAATTACCGCTTTCATGATCATGTATCCGCTCCTATACGAATTGTTTGCTTTGATCGTAAAAGAGGTTAGAAAATTGATCAGCAAGCACAAAAAGCCTGTTGCGGTTACCGCCGAAACCGACGCACCGACCGTGATACAAGAGGGAGCTGAAAACGACGCGCCGAGCATGGTACAAGAAGCCGCCTCGAATGATGAACAGCCGCCAGCAGAAGATGACTGACAACACGCATAGGATCCATGTGAAAAGGAATAAATATGGAGCGTTCTGTTAATTTAAAAACAATATTGAAAAATTGTTTTTTATCGATTGGCGTTCAATGCGTTTCGCTATTTACAAGCTTTGTTTTGGGCTTTATCGTTCCGAAATTCATTGACGAATTGAACTATGCCTATTGGCAAATCTATACCATGTATGCGACCTACACTGGGGTATTGCATTTCGGACTTTTGGATGGCTTGATCCTGCGGTATTCTGGTACCGACTTTGAGGATCTGGACAAAAAGAAAATGCGCTCTCAGTGCATGGTGGTATCCGGGTTCAACGTCCTTTTCGCAATTGCCATGAGCCTGTTTGCTTATTGCGTATGGGATCAGAATTACTTTATTATCGCTTCTTTGTTCGGGGTGGCTGTTGTTACGAAAAATATTGTACTGTATTTTTCGTATCTGCTTCAGATCGCCAATCGCATCAAGCAATACGCTAAGATTATCTTAGTTCAAAGGGTCGCTTATCTTATTACAGTTGTCATACTGATGATCTCTGGCGTGCGCGATTTTTATTGGTATTGCATTGCCGATATTATTGGGGATCTGTTCGGTATCGTTGTCGGCGCCTTGCTCAATAGAGGGATGTCTATTGGCAAATTATCGGCGCCCAAGGATGCTTTTTCTGAGGCGTGGCGCAACCTGAGCGTAGGCTTTTTTCTGCTCATTGCCAATTTTTCCTCCATGTTCATCGTGGGGGGCGCCAAGTTTATCATTCAAATCAGATGGGACGAGCTGACCTTTGGAAAGGCTTCTTTTAGCTTTAGTGTTGTTAATATCTTTATTGCCTTTATATCCGCCATCAGCGTTGTTTTGTTTCCTTCTTTAAAAAGGATCGGAACAGAAGAACTGGCACCGCTATACAGCAAAATCCGGAACGTGATTTCGCCGCTGATGTTTGTTGCCATGCTTTGCTATTTCCCGCTTGCTAAAATCTTGTATTGGTGGTTGCCGCAATATGCGGTAAGCATTCAATATTTAGGCGTTTTGTTGCCTATGATGGTATTTACCTCAAAGGTGGGGATCTTGACAGACAATTATCTCAAAGCATATCGCAAAGAACGTTTGATGCTGCTCATCAATGTTGTCGCTATGGCTATTGGGATGACCGCATTTTGCCTAAGCGCATATGCCTTTAACAGCCTTGACGCCATCATGTTTTCTGTGGTGCTTACTGTCATGCTCCGATCAGTCATATCCGAGATTGCCGTGACCAAAATTGTGGGCAAAACGCCATATGTGGATTTTTTGTTAGAGTTGGCAATGTCGTCCCTGTTTATTGTGGTGGCACGGTACTGCGGTCTGTTGCAAGGCTTTTTGATTTTCTTAGCGGTGGTTGCTGTTTATATGTTCTTGAAAAGAAAAGCCATCTGCGCTGTTTTGTTGCCGATTTTGCGCAAGGCCTTTAAAAAAAGCAGAGGGCTTGAAAACGGCAAAGACGACTGCGAATGAACTATGAAATAAACCGAAGATGAGGTATGTGTATGTCAGAAGAAAATATAAATGATAGCACGGTTCTGGCGTGTGAAGAACCGCAAGCTAAGAAAAACACCTGCCGCCGCAAAAGGGGAGGGCGATATATTTGCTATTTGTTTATCAAGCGCACGTTTGACATCGTTTCTTCCGCTCTTTTTATACTTCTTTTTTCATGGCTGTACATTATTCTGGCGCTTTTGGTTAAATGTGGCGACGGAGGCAGGGTGTTTTACAAGCATAAACGGGTTGGAAAAAATGGAAAAGACATTTATTTGCGTAAATTTCGCAGTATGGTAAAGGATGCTGACAAAATACAGCTTCAGCTTACCCCTGAACAGCAAGAGCAATATGCGCGAGAGTATAAGGTAGATGACGACCCCCGCATTACAAAGTTGGGTAAGTTTTTGCGCAAGACAAGTCTTGACGAGTTGCCGAATATATTTGCTGTTTTTGTAGGGCATATATCGATGATTGGTCCCCGTCCGATCATGCGTGAGGAGGCGGAAGCCAAATACGGAGAAGATGTAGAAAAGTTGCTTTCGGTTAAGCCCGGCATGATAGGCTGGTGGGTTGCGAATGGACGAAGCAACTGTACATATGAGAGTGGTCAACGTCAAAAGCTGGAGCTTTATTATGTAGATCACTGCTCTGTTTGGTTGGATATTAAAATCCTTTTTAAAACTGTGATTAAGGTGATTAAGCGGGATGGTGCCAAGTGACCGACCCAAAAGAGAAGGAGGAGGCAGATGGAAACTGTATCGCTCAATCAGCGGCCGGTTCCCTTAAAAGGTGCCAAAACGGCATGCGTTTTCCGCCATATTTTTGATTATATTATCGCTGCGGTTCTGTTGATCCAATGCAATACGGTTTGGATGACCATTGCGTCGGTCAGACAGCAGATGAGCACCGCTTTGCCAATTGTGCTGTTTGTTTGCGTTGTTGGGCGCATGGCGCTCTCGATGCGGCGCTTCTCTCTTGCGGAGCTAAAGCGCGACGCGATCTTGCTGGGTGCGCTATGTGCGTATTTGGCTATACTGTATGCTGTTATCAAGACAAACAAGAATGTTTATTTGTCTTTTGCGTGCATGTTCCTACTTTTGTTGGTCTATTGCCTGATATGTCAGCGTGACGGTGTTTCGCAAATCTTACTAAAGTACAGAACGCTTGTTTGCGCAGTGGCTGCGATTTCAATTGTGATGTGGCTTCTTTGTTCGGTCTTTCGGCTGATTCCGCCGTCCGGTGTCGAGATGACCTCATGGAACGATACCTCTAACAGCGATACGCCGATTGTCAGTTGGTTCGGTCTTTACTTCGAGGCGCAGTCTGGCCGTAACACCTCGATCTTTACAGAGGGACCTATGGCGGCGTTGCAATATTCGCTGGCACTGCTGATTGAAACGTTTTTGGCCAAAAAGCCACATCCGGTTCTTTCCGGAATTTTAGTAGCGGCGCTTTGCACCACAATGACCACCACCGGTTTTTTGGTGTTGTTGCTTGTGGCTTTGACCTACATATTGCGATGGCTTTACCGAAAAGGATGGTTGCAGAAAAAGGCAGGGAAGATCACGATCGCGACTGTTGGTTCTATAGGGCTTGTGACGGTGATCGTCATTTTGATATGGAAGATTGATACCCTTTCGGGTTCGATCCGCTTTGACGATTTGCGTGCCGGTTGGTTAGCGTTTCTGGATGCGCCGCTATTCGGTAACGGCTGTAATAATTTGCCTGCCATTCAACACTATATGTCGGAATGGCGCCATTTTAATATGGGCTATAGCAGCGGCTTACTTTGGATACTTTCTGACGGGGGACTTTGGCTGGGAGCTGTATATCTGTGCCCGATCGTTTTGGCAACGGTCAAGGGTATTCGAAGCCGACATTGGGGCGTTGTTGTCTTTGCGCTCTGTTTGTTCGCGATCTTTTTGATCACTGTATTTCAATATTCCTATCTGCTTAGCTTTCTGACGGTTTTTCTGTTGCTTTGGCAACCGCCATTCAACGCAACCCAAAAGGAACCTGTGAGACAGGAACTGTCCAAGCAAACAAGCGAATAACAATCAAAATCAGGCTTTGGGTGCTAGCTCCCAAGGCCTGATTTTGATGAAAGCTGACCAACGAGGGGCGGAGAGGAGGCTTTTTTAGCCGGATTCCCGGCGGCAGTGCGTGTGGTGTGTTGAAAAATCCCCGCCAACGGTACAAGAAAAAGCCAAAAACGCCGTGTCGCCGCCATGCGCCAATGAACCGCACAAGCAAGAGGGAAACCGCACTCGTTTGGGCACGTCATTTTCTTGCGATAGATCGTTGCGCAAATTTCTGTCAATCTGCGTTGGGAGCTAAAATGAAAGGTTTTGTATCCAAATCGAGATTGACAAGCAACCAAACGTGCTGTAAAATGAAATACAAGAAGTATTTTTTAAAACTGGCATCGACAGTTCTATTTACGAAAAGCCTGATACGGAAAGGAAACTATCATGAAATATTCATTACCGGAAGTAAGAAAAGATAAAAAATTGAATTTTGAATGGTTTCCCACCAGGGCTCAGTGCTTTATCTACCGCAATTGGGGCACTGTAACTCCGTTAAAAATGTCGGAAATCCTCAAGTGTACCGAAAAAGAGGTTCTTTTGGCGGCATCGGATATGGGGCTTGACTTGTCGGTGCGCGTATCAGCCGATTGGGTTGACCGCGGATACATTACGCTAATCAGGAATAATTGGCACTTACTCGACTATGACGGGCTTTGCGCTCTTTTGAATTGGGACAAAGAATATCTTGCGTTTATTTTGCAGGAAGATGATTTTTTGTCCGTTAAGCTTGGCGGCTTCAAGCCTTATACCGAAAATCCAAAACTGGAAGCGTTAAGTGAAGCGCAAAGGCGCCAGACGCAAAAAATCAAGTCGGTGACACAGGAGATATACGCGAGGGTAAAAGCTTTTACCGTGGCTCCCTTTGACTTTTTTGCAAACACGCATTGCGAAAGGAATTCTTGTGATGCTGAAAATCAGCGTTTTAAGCGTAAAATCATATACTCCTATTGCGCGCTGTATGGCGATACCTTTGCTGACAGGCGACTGATCGATCTGTCCTTTCCCGAGAAAATGCTTGATGCTTACAGTAAGCTTGGGATCACGGGAATATGGACGCAGGGGGTGTTGTCCAAGCTCGCGCCGTATCCCTTTGTCAAGGGTGAGGACAAGGGCTATAAAACCCGCCTTGACGGTATGAATTATCTTGCCCAAAAGCTTGCCCGTCACGGCATGAAGCTGTATCTGTATTTCAACGAGCCGAGAGCTGTGTCAGAAGGGGTGTTGGCCCATCGCGACGACATCCGTGGACACGTTACGGGAAAAGGCCTTGCCTGTCTTTGCGTGCGCACCGAGCAGGTTCAGCAATATCTCAAGGAAGCAGTAGCTTACGTGGTACGCTCGGTTCCTGGGCTTGGAGGCATATACACCATCACCGCTTCGGAAAACCAGACCAACTGCCTCAGTAAGATCAAGCCGAAAAATACTCATATGCTCAATTGCCCGCATTGCAAGGGGCATACCCGCGCTGAAAATTTTGCTCTTGTCAACCAGCTTATTTGCGAGGGGGCGAAATCCGCTGATCCTAACATAGATTGTATCGCGTTTGGTTGGGAATGGGGCGACGTTGACACATCCTGCGAGGTTGTTGACCGACTCGATCGCGATATTTCGGTGATGAATGTCAGTGAAACAAGAAAAACCAAGCGGATCGGCGGGGTAGAGACCACCGTGGTGGACTATTCCATGTCGGTAGAAGGCCCCGGCGAGTTCTCGAAAACTCTTTGGAAATATGCCTTTGACCGTGGGCACAGCACACTCGCGAAAATTCAGGTGAACAATACGTGGGAGCTGTCTACTGTGCCGTATATTCCCGTGTTCGATAAGATATACAATCACATAAAGGGACTTGTCGAGACGGGGCATGTGGATGGGCTGATGCTGAGCTGGACGCTGGGGGGCTATCCCTCTCCCGTGCTTCAGATGGTGGATATGATGTCAGCTGAAGCTGACGCTTTGCGCACCCCCCGACAGGTATACGACAGGATTTTTAAGGGAGCGGATATACAGACACTTACACAAGTGTTCGGCATTTTCTCAGACGCGTTTGACGAATATCCGTTCCATGTGCAGTGCGCTTACAACGGCCCGCAGCAGAGCGCGCCCGCAAATCTTCTCTACAAGACACCAACCGATTTTTCTGCGACAATGGTATGCAATCCTTACGATGACCTTAAGGGCTGGAGCGGCATTTTCCCCGTGGACGTATACGTTGGGCAGATTGAAAAGATGGTGAGCAAATGGCAGAAAGGCTTTGATTTGCTCTCCACCGTCAGTCTTGAGGCCAACCCTTACCTTGGCGAGCTTTACGATGTATCGCTGGCGTGTTTGATCCATTTTCGTTGCATGCTCAATCAGTGCAAATTTGTGCTGAAAAGAGAAAATATGGCGTCCTGCAAGGATATTATAGAAAATGAGGCAGAGCTTGCCTTTGCCGCGTTGGAACTGATTGGAAGAAACGCCACCGTGGGCTATGAGTCCTCAAACCATTATTTCTATACCGCGGGGAACCTTATGGAAAAGATCATCAACTGTCAATATCTGCTTGACGCTTTAAGTGACAAGGATATATAAAGAAAAGAGGAAAAACGCATGAAGAACGTAAAGGTTGCCGTCATCGGATACGGCGGAATCGCAAGAGCGCACAGCGCTGGGTATAATGCATTGAAAGCCGAGGGTGAACCGATAAGACTTGTTGCGGTATGTGACATTGACCCTGATCAGCTTGCCCGCAAGGTTGCCATCAACACGGGTGCGGATAAAAGTCGCCTCCCCGCAGACATTCGAACCTACACAAGCGTGGATGCTCTTATCGCAAACGAGGATTTTGATATGGCGGATATTTGTCTGCCCTCCTATTTGCACAGTGAATATGCGATCAAACTACTAAGAGCCGGGAAACACGTTTTGTCCGAGAAGCCGATGGCGCTGAATGTGCGGCAATGTGATGCCATGATAGAGGCGGCAAGGGAAGCGGGGCGCAAGCTCATGATCGGCCAGTGTCTACGCTTCAACGCGTGTTACCTGTATCTCAAGGATTGCGTTGACAGCGGCAGATATGGCAAGCTGCGGCATCTGTTTATGGATCGGCTCAGCGCCCAGCCTCGCTGGGGTTTTGAGCATTGGTTTGAGCAGACCGAGAAGAGCGGCGGATGCATCCTGGATATGCACATCCATGACGTTGATATGGTACGCTTTTTGCTTGGTGAGCCCGAGGCGGTAAGCACGGTTGCGCTTGATAGGGACGTTCGTTGGCAGATCGAAAACACCCGTATGTATTATGAAGGGAAGCTGGTTGTGATCAACGCGTCGTGGGATGAGGCGGCAAGCTGTAAGTTCAAGGCAAGCTACCGCGCGAGATTTGAGCGGGCAACCGTTTGCTATGATGGCGGCACGGTCACGGTTTATCCCGATGAGGGGGAGCCTTTCGCCCCGGCGCTCACGCATCAAAGCCATCATATTACGCAAGAGATTCGCGCTTTCCTGCATGAGCTGCTGGAGGGTAGGCTGGTGAGCGATGTCAATCCCCCCGAGAGCGCGAGAGAGTCGGTAAGGGTGATCGAAAAGCTCCGTGAAAGCGCGGCGCGCGGCGGAGCAATCATAAAGCTTTAAGGAGTGAGGTTGAAAATGCAGAACAGTATCGGCGTTCAAATCGTTTATAAAACAACAACAGACCTTGATAAAGAATTGAAAAAGGCGATCGACATGGAGCTGGAATCCTGCCAGCTTTGCATCTGGGACGAGGCTATATTTAGTGATGAGTATGCCGCCAAGGTAAACGAAGCTGTTCAAAATAACAGCTTCAAAATCACGTCGGTGTGGGCCGGCTGGGGGGGACCTCGCGAGTGGAATTTTACCTACGGCCCCTCAACCATCGGTCTTGTCCCCGCGGCGTACAGAGATGCCAGAGTGCAAGCCTTGAAAAAGGCTGCCGATTTTGCTGAAAAAATAGGCGTTGACAGGATCGTGACCCACGTGGGCTTCATTCCCGAAAATCCGGACAGCCCGGATTTTGCGGGAACCGTGGCGGCCCTGCGCCATCTTTGCAAATACTTAAAGGCCAAAAATCAATATTTCCTGTTTGAAACCGGGCAGGAAACGCCGATTACGCTGTTGCGCACCATACAAGCCATCGGATATGAGAATGTCGGCATCAACTTTGATACTGCTAATCTTCTTCTGTACGGCAAGGCCAATCCCCTGGATGCGCTGGACGTTTTCGGGCAATACGTGATGGAAACGCATATCAAGGACGGCTTTTATCCCACCGATGGCATGTTACTTGGCAAAGAGGCGCCTGTCGGAGAGGGGCGGGCAAACATTCGCGCCATTGTAAAAAAGCTCGGTGAACTCGGCTATACGGGTACGCTTACCATTGAAAGAGAAATCTCGGGCGAGCAGCAGATCAAGGATATTATCATGGCCAGAGACCTGCTGCGTGAATGGATGCGGGAACTTGGCTGATATGAGATTGACAAATTACAACCAGTTTTACCATGACCGCAAGCAATTCGGTATCGAATACGCAGCGGCACATACGGTGTCGTTGGGCTTTGACGCGGTTGAATATCTCGTGCTTTCTTTTACGGAACATGCCATAGATGCCCAAAAAGAGAAAGAAATATTGGATCGCCACGGTCTTTGCGTGACGTGTTATTCGGTGTATGTACAGCTGTTCACGCCTGACCGGGCTGACGTGGAAAGGCAAATGCTCCGGCAGGTTGAAACGGCGGCGGCGCTTGGCGCGAAGTATTTTCATCACACGCTTTTCCCGCCCTATAACAGGGAGCGGATCGCAAACACGTATGACGAGGTGTATGACGGCATTGTTGACATGGCCGAGCGTATCGCGAAAGCGTGTAACAAGCATGGGATCGTTTGCCTCTACGAGCCGCAGGGCGCCTATTTCAACGGCATCATCGGTCTTAAGACGTTTCTGAGCGAAATGAAAAAAAGAAATTGTGAGGTCGGCGTTTGCGGTGACTTTGGAAATTCTGTATTCGTGGATGTTGACCCGCGTGACGTGTTCAAAGCATTCGCGGGGGAGATCCGCCACGTGCACGTAAAGGATTACCTTGTAACCGACACCGATATACCCGAAAAAAAGGCGCATCGTAGCATTGGCGGCAGACTGATTTACGAGTCGGAGCTGGGTGAGGGCTCGGTGGACTTTGCCTACGGCTTTCGGGAGCTGAAGCGGGCCGGCTATGACGGCGCGATCAGCTTTGAGATACAAAAAAGCGATGGAGAATTCGCAAAAGCAATTTCGTATATCAAGGATGTTATGAAAAAGGCCGGTTTTTGAACTGATACCGCGCCAAATGTGACAGTCCCGTTTTGATACCGCGCGGTTCCGGTAGATCAATCAAGGCATTGGCGGCGAAGGATTTGCAGGTCTTTCACATCCACGATAATGCTGGAAAAGATGATCGCCATTGGGAGCCCTGCACGGGTGTGATCGATTGGCGGGATTTTGCCAAAGCGCAGAGGGGCGCTATTGTCAAATTCCGCACCCAACGCCAAAAAGGCGTGCCAGGTCGCGTTGTGTCCTTACGGACATAAAACGCTGTTTGGCACGCCTTTTTGGCGAGAAGTTGAGTGCTTGTGTGGCTTTGCGGCGCACTGTAAGCACCTTGGCGCATGGCGCCAGGCGTGGAACGAAAGAAAGTTACTTGAGTTGCCCCTCAATATGCGTGAGCCCATGGTCAAAGAAGCTCCAATCCTTGTGCCAACGCAGGTTTTCGAGTCGGAAGGCGCAGGGCCAGGCAGGGAGCCACTGAGAAGGACTGAAGGGCTTTGTGGTATGACGTCCCCAACGGGTATGGAACACAGCCTCATCCTGCGCCCCCGCGGGGCGCAATCTCTTATTCAGGAAAAGCGTACCGTCTGAGATGCCTTGGCTGGTGTTACACCAAAAGGCGATGGCGCGTTCTTTCCACTGGCTGTAGCCTGTAATCTCATATAGCTTGAGGAAGGAAAGCACGTCGCGCAGCGCATATTGGTCAAGCGCCTGATGCGGGGTGGAAACACTGGTGGAGCCAAAGGTGTCATATCCAAGCTTGGCGATCAGACAATCCTCGGGATATTTCACGGTAAAGTGCATCATCCAAGTGCAAAGATACCATGCGATCTTCTCGGCCTTTGCCACATAATGCTTTTCTCCCGTTATCTCGTAAAGTGCCAAGGCGTCACGAAGCAACGGAGAGGACGATTCCTTGTCAATGCTATAGGTATCAAGCGCGCCCGCTGTCGTAAAGCCCTCACGCTCCAGCTCATCGTAGTAAAAATCAAAGGCACGTATCGCGGCGTCAAGGTATTTTTTATCATTGGATTTCTGATATGCGGTCAATATGGGCAGGATCAAAAAACATCCTATTGTTCCTTTTTTAGCAAGAACGTTTCCGTCATCATCCCAGGATTTGGCAAAGCAACCGTTTTCATCCTGACTCTCAAGCGCAAAATCACAAGTATCAAAAGCCGCTTTCAGGTATGCGGGCTTGTCGATTCCGATCTCACGGAGCAGATCATAGGCCTCAAAATAGCAATCCGCGCCGGTGCCCAGATTACAGGCATCGTGTGTAATGGCGATCTTGCCCGCGGCGTTACGCCGCTGGGGCTTGCCTACCTTATTGAGCAGGGATTCAAACTGATCCTCTCCCCATTCCCAACGGTCAAGGTCGGCAGCGGTCATCGTCTCCAGCGGTAGCTCACGGAAGCGGTGATATTCCATCTTGGCGGAAAGGAACTTACCTCTTGCCTCTCCGTATTTCAGCCAGGCGTCATGTGCCTCTAAGGCAAGCTCGAGATTGTCATTGTCGCCATGTTTGAGGTAATCGTAAAGAAAGGCATTTGCCATAGAAGCGCTCTGGCCCACCCAGCCCAGCTCATAGCGGTGCTCCTTTTTCTTGTATGCGTTCACGTCTGGATGCCACTGCGAGCCGGTCACAAAGCCCGCAAAGCCGTCGGGCTCACGCATAAAGAGCGAGCGTGTATAGGCGATGGAAAGGCGATAGAGCTCCTCCGCTGTTCTGGGCGCCTTGATGGCGTGACCGTAATAGCGCCACGCAAAATCAAGCAATCCCTTATAGCGATGGCGAGTGCCGTCCGAGGGGATGGCCAAAACAATCCCCTCGAAATGGTCACGGGGCTCCATGGTTCCCTGAAAGGCCTCTCCCCAAAAGTGACGTTGGAGCGTTTTTGGCTTTTCTTCCTCGGGGAATATCAGAACATGCTTTTCGCCCTCGTCGACCCGGTAGAGAGAACAAGCGGAATTGCTGTTGGGCTCGGCCATCAGTGCCACGCTGATGTCGGCATTTTCGCTATACGTACACGCCGGAATGGTGACGCGGTGAGAGGCAAAGCTCCAAGGCGTTCCGTCTTCCGCTCGGTCACCCACATACTCGGGGATGTTACCCCACCCATTTCCGTTGTAGCTGACGGCAGGGATCATGGTAAAGTCGGGGGCGCCAAGGAGGATCATCTCCATGCGCATATGATCGGTAGGCGCGTCGGTGTGGCGATGCCACCTCCAGGCACCGTCCTCGATCGGCTCAAAGGTATCGGTGGCCCCTGCCATTGCAGGGATGCAAACGAGGCTCTTGCCGTTCACGGCAATTAGATGACCGCTCTCTGTTTTGATGATTTCAGGCATGATTATTGCTCCTGTTTTTCAGAATTTGAGGTCGACGCAGTATGCTTGATCGCGTTTTCGATGTGCGCAAGCCCCTGGTCAAAAAGGTTCCAGTCCTTCTGCCAACGAAGCGTCTCCAGGCGGAAGCCGCAGGGCCAAGCAGGGAGCCACTGGGAGATGCTGAAGGGCTTGCCCGTATGACGCGCCCAACGGGTGTGGAACACCGCCTCGTCCTGTGCGCCTGCGGGACGCAAACGATTGTTGATGAACAGCGTACCGTCCGAAATGCCTTGGCTGGTATTGCACCAGAAGGCGATGGCGCGCTCCTTCCACTGAATATATCCCGTCAGCTCGTAGAGCTTAAGGAATGAGATGACGTCTCGCAACGCGTACTGATCCAGCGCCTGGTGAGGAGTCGAAACACTGGTGGAGCCGAAGGTATCGTAGCCGAGCTGCGTGATCAGGCAATCCTCGGGGTAATTCACGGTAAAATGCATCATCCAGGTGCACAGATACCAGCCGATCTTTTCTGCTTTTGTGACATACGCGCGATCCCCCGTGATCTCGTAAAGCGCCAACGCGATGCGGAGCAGGGGAGAGGAGGATTCCTTATCGATGCTGTAGGTGTCAAGGGCACCTGCGGTGGTAAAGCCCTCGCGCTCCAGCTCTTCATAGTAGAAATCAAAGGCGCGAACGGCGGAATTCAAATACTTTTCATTCTTGGTATGCTGATACGCCGCGATCATGGGAAGCGCGAGGAAGCAGCCTACCGTTCCTTTTTTTGCGATGACGTTGCCATCGTTATCCCAGGATTTGGCAAAGCAGCCCTCCTGGTCCTGATGCTTCAATGCGAAATCGCAGGTGTCCAGCGCCGCCTTGAGATATTCGGGCTTGTCGATACCAATCTCACGCGTCAGATCGTAAGCCTCGAAATAGCCGTGCGCGCCGGTACCTACGTTGCAGGCATCGTGCTTTAAGACGGGCTTACCGTTGGCATCGCGCTTTTTGGGCTTGCCCACTTGATTGAGCAGAGATTCATACTGATCCTCGCCCCATTCCCAGCGGTCAAGATCAGCGGCGGTCATATTTTCTACGCGCAGCGTAGAGACCCAAGGGCGGTATTCCATTCTGCAGCAAAGAAAATCGCCGTTTGCTTGCGTGTATTTGAGCCAGGCATCGTTGGCCTCAAGTGCCATATCAAGGCTGGCCTTGTCGCCGCTTTTAATGTAATCGTGGAGGAATGCGTTGGCCATCGACACATTTTGTCCCACCCAGCCAAGGCCGTATTGATGCTCGTATTTTTTATAGCCGTTCAGCGAGGGGTGCCATTGCGAGCCGGTGGTAAAGCCCGCAAAGCCGTCGCGCTCCTTCATATACAGCGAGCGGGCGTAGGCAAGGGAAAGTCGATGAAGCTCGGCAGCACTTCTGGCAGGCTTGATGGCGTGGCCGTAATAGCGCCAGGCAAAGTCCAAAAGATACTTGTAGCGGTGGCGGCTGCCATCCGAGGGAGTGGCAAGGATGATGCCCTCAAAATCCTGCGCGGGCTCCATGGTGCCCTGGAAGGGATCCCCCCAGAAGTGGCGCTGCAACGTTCTCGGTTTCTCCTCCTCGGGGAAGATCAGCACGTGCTTTTCACCCTCCTCCACGCGGTAGAGAGAACAAGCGGAATTGCTGTTGGGCTCGGCCATCAGCGCCACACTGATGGCGGCATTTTCGCTATACGTACACGAAGGGATCGTCACACGGTGGGAGGCCCAGCTCCAAGGAGTGCCGTCCTCATCGCGATCACCCACGTATTCCGGCATCGTTCCCCATCCGTTGCCGTTATAGCTGATCGCTGGGACCATCGTAAAGGTGGGTGCCCCAAGCAAGATCATTTCCATACGCATATGATCGGTAGGCGCGTCGGTGTGGCGATGCCATTTCCAGGCACCGTCCTCGATCGGCTCAAAGGTATCGGTGGCCCCCGCCATTGTGGGCAGCAGCGCGTAAGGCTTTTTGTCAATGGTAATGACGTGTCCCGTTCCCTGCTTTAAGATCTCGATCATCTCGCTTCTCCTTTTCGCTTATTTCTTTTCAAAATCGGCGATGTCAAAGCTCCAGGGCTCGCGCTTGCGGAAGGGGGTCTTGAAGCTCTTTGTCAGGGCGCCCTTTTTTTCAAGATGGATGTAGCAATTTATATCACAAGCTCTGCCGCAAATAGAGCACTGATACGCGTGCTGAGCGGGAGGATAAAAATATATATTGCGAAGGATTTTTCTCGCTGTTTCGGGAGTAACCTTTGCCTCTCCGCTGATAATAGAGACTCTGTCCTCAAAGTCTTTAAACGCATCGGGGGGCATAAAAGGGTTTTTCAAGCCATTCGCGCCATTATAGTAAACAGCGCACTGCCAAGCGTCAACCGTGCCGTCCTCGGCAATCGCCCCTCCGGGGCAGCCCTTTACACATTCACCGCACTTGTCGCAAAGATGGGGCTCCTTGATAGGTGTTCCTTCTATCTCGGCGTCGGTCAATACAAAGCAGGTGCGTACAAAGGGGCCAAATTCATCTGTGAGAAGAGCGCCGTGAAAGCCGATCTCGCCAAGGCCGCAAAGCACCGCGGCTCTTGAAAAATCCATTTGCGTTTCCTGGGGACGGTTTCTGTAGATCGCGTCAAACGCAACCTCTGGATTGGTTGAATTTTCCTCGGCCATGATCTGCTGATGACGGCGCTGGGGAAGGGCAGAGTAACCCTGCTCCTCCAGCATCATCGAAAGACGAACCGAAACCATCGGCATGACCGTCTCTTCCATATTCTCAACGCCCATTGTTGTATACTGATAGTAGGTGCTTCCTTCCTCAATTCCGCGATAGGCGCCGCGAAGAACACGAAAGCCAAGGCCGATGACTGTTTTTGCCTCGGGCATCAGCTTGTGAACCGCGGAATCCTTGGGGAAACGGTTGATTGGCGCAAAGCCGATCAGATCCGCTCCGCATTTTTTGCACAGCTCAATGATCCGTTCTTTCATTTCTTCTTACCTCCAATCAAATGATTGTAGCAGGCGTAATCGCAAGCTCTTCCGCAAAGGCAAGCCGAATAGCCCCATTGTGTATCGGGCAAAAAGTTCATCTTGGGATATAGCGCGCGCGCGCTGCTCGCGTCAAAGCGCATTTCTCCGTTGATAATGGCCTCGCGGTTGGGGTCGCCCTTCAGAAAATCCTCGGTCATAAAGGGGTTGGACCTGTGAGCACCCTTGTAGTAAACGGAGCATTGCCAGGTGTTCAGTCCGTTTTCATCTATCGCTTTACCCGGGCAAGCCTTCATACATTCACCGCAACCGTCACAAACAGGGGTATCCAACGGCTCATCTACCTCAAGGGGGGCATCGGTAATGATAAAGCAATAACGGATATACGGACCGTATTTCGGGCTGAGGATCTTGCCGCTAAGACCTCTCTCGCCGATGCCGCAGGCCTTGGCGGCCTTACCGAAATCAATGATGACGTCGGGTACGGGCTTTCCGGGGGCTACGGCCGTTGCGTGCACCAGCTCATAGGTATCCATGACCTCGGGATTGGTCGTTTTATCGCCTTTCGCGCGAAGATTGGGCACGGATTTTTGCAGACAGGCGTCATAGCCCTCATCCTCGATCATGCCGCCGATCTTCAAGAGAAAGATCTCAGCCAGCTCCTCGTCGGGATATTTTACACCCAAGGTGGTATATGTATAATATTGAACGTCCCTGTTCATGGTGTTGAAAAGGGTTTTAGGTACGACAAAGCCAAATCCTATGATGCATTTCGCGCCCGGCAGGATCTGTCTTGGGTCTCTTTGCGCGTCAGGCTCATCGTAAACCCTGCCTATTCCGCAAACGCTGGCGCCAAGCTCTTTTGCCTTTTGCTTTATCATTTCGCTTGTAAGCATTTATTTGTTCTCCTTTTCGTCGATGTATTTCTTCTCGGTATTTTCGCGTGAAGTGTTTCGGTTTTCAACCACCAGTACATTGGCGTCGTTGCTGACTACAATATGGTGCCACACTCCCACAGGAACGGTATACACGCATCCGCGTGCCATCTCCATGGCTTCCTTGTCGGTGTAAAGTGTAGCTTTTCCGGATAGGAGAACGAATACCTCGTCAGTGAGTAAATGCCGCTCCAATTCAGCCAAGCGAGAAAAACGCTCGCTGTAACCGAGCAGGCCGACCTTCCATTCCCCGTATTCGGTCATGACCTGAAAGCCTTCGGCTTTGCGGGTGCTGACTTCTATCATCTGTCGAGCTTCCATGGCTTTCCCTTTCTGAGCGGCTCCTTAAAGCGAGCTTCCATGCAACCGCCCTTCTTTTCAAGCATAGATACACAGCCTCTGATACAGCCGCCGCACTTTGCCATGTTGTATCCGACCCAGCTCGGGAAATATTTCTGAAGCGCTCCGTAAACCTTCATGATCTCCTTTTCGTCCGCGACGTCGGTTTTTCCCTCCAGAAGATTAAGGTCGCCGTTTTCGTTGGCGTCAAAAACCTCCTTGGGCACAAAAGGATTATAATATCTTCCGGCGTGGGTATAGAAAGCGTAACAACGCCACATATCAATGTCGCCCCACTCGCAGATCTTGCCGTCCAGGTCCACGCGTACCGTCTTGCCGGAATTGATGGCGGGAATGCAGCCGCCGGGGCACTCGCGCACGCAAGCGCCGCATTTGCGGCAAAGGGGCTCGCCGTGATACATCTCGTCGTATTCCAGCTCGGCAGA